>DASQIG010000142.1:0-7922 GCA_035631735.1 Burkholderiales bacterium
GCCGCCGCAAGGCGCGGCGCAAGCGTCGAAGCGAGCGCAGACATGAGCAACTGGCGTCTGGTGATCATAGTGCCCCCTTCAGAACTGGTAGCGCCGCAGGCCGCCGTCTACCGGGATGACGGCGCCGGTGATGTAGCGCGCGCGCGGCGAAGCGAGGAAGCAGACCAGGTTGGCGACGTCCTCCGGCTGGCCGTATTCGCCTACCGGGATGTGTTCGCGGCTTTCGCGCTCGCGGAATTCCGGCGAGTAGTTGCGCAGGATCTGCTCCGAGACGATGCGGCCGGGCGGCACGCTGTTCACCGTGATGCCGTGCTTGCCCACCTCGCGCGAGAGTCCCTTCGCCCACGAATGCGCCGCCGCCTTGGCGGCGAAGGCGCCGTTCAGCCCCTCGGGCTCGGACTTGCCGGTGATGTTGATGATGCGGCCCCACTTGCGCTCGATCATCTGCGGCAGCAGGCGGTGCGTGAGCTCGCGATGGCGGCGGAAGTTGAGGGTCAGCGCTTCCTCCCACTGCTCGTCGGTGGACTCCAGGGTGAAGCGGCGGCTACCGCCGGCGTTGTTGACGAGGATGTCGATGCGGCCGAGGCCGGCGAGCGCAGCTTCCGCGACGCGCGCAGCAGCCTCAGCGGCGAGAAAGTCCTGCTCGATGATGACCAGCTTTCCGCTCTCCCGCTGCAAGTCCTCCAGGAGGTTGCGGCGCCGGGCGGCGACGGCGAGGCGTACGCCTTCCTTCGCCAGCGCGAGCGTGATGGCACGGCCGATGCCCATGCTCGCCCCGGTGACGAGCGCGCACTTGCCGGCGATGCCGAGATCCATCAGCGCTTGAACTCGATGATGTGCAGCCCGGTGTTGGCGCGGTCGACCGCGTAGATGTAGCCGCGGTCGTCGACCTCGAGGTTGTTGGTCTGGATCGCGACCTTGCAGCGCTCGCCGGCAGCGTCCTTCACACAGCGCTTGTCGGTCTTCTCGGTGGTCGCGGGAATGTAGTAGCCCGCCTCGCGCGGATGATACGGGTCGGAGATGTCGAGCGCGCGCACGCCGGCGTTGAACCACGCGACGAACACGTAGCGTCCGGCGTACATCGGCGGCTGGTTCTCGTTCGACGAATGCGAGCCGAAGCGCCCGCCGCGCGAGCAGAAGTTGCCGCTCGACTCGGGTACCGTATAGGTCGCGATGCTGACCGGCGTCTTCTCGTCGGTCGCATCGACGATCCACACCATCTGCCGCGGCTCGGTGCATTCGTTGGCGAGCGATTCGTCCACCACGACGACGATGTCGCGCTTGCCGCCGTCCTTGTCCTTGGCGAACTCGGCGACCTGGATTCCGGGTACCGGGAGCGTGGTATGCGCGCCGTTGTTGGCGTTCATATCGAAGCGCCCGACCTGCGGCGCCAGCAGGTTGGCAGGTGTCGGCTCCGCCGGGCCGGAAATCAGTTTCTGGCGGTCGACGATCTGCAGCACGCCGGACTTGTTCGTGCCGTAGCCGAAGTAAATGCGGTTGCCCTTCGGGCCCGTCGAGATCATGCCGTGGAGCTCGGTCGGTGCCGGGCCGGTGGCGCCCGGCTGCTGGCCGACGAGGCCGAAGTTGCGGATGAAGCGCGGATGCGCCGGATCGGAGAGGTCGAAGACCTGCGTCATGCGCCGCACGCGCCAGTCGGGCAGGCCGGAGACGAGGTAGGCGATGCCGCTGTCGCACTCCCACCAGCTCTTGTGCGTGTCCCTCAGCTTGTCGACGACCACGGCGAGGCGCGCCGGCTTTTCCGGCGTGGTGACGTCCCAGACTTCGTGCGCCTGGTTGCCGAAATTGCGCAGCATGTAGACCTTGCTCTTGTCGCCCGAATTTTTAGCTGCGGGGAGCTCGGAGCCGTTGCACACCCGCACCATCTGCGCGCCGCCGCTTTCCGCCTGCCCGGGCTCGCCGGGGATGTGCGCGAGATAGCGCGGCCGGCGCGGATCGGTGACGTCGACGATGGAGGTGCCGTTGTCCTCCGTCGCGCCGGTAAGCGCGTTGACCGCGCGGCCGCCGTGGTGGCCGATGTAGGCGATCCAGCGTCCGCGGCTTTCCTTGACGAACGGCTGGTAGGCGCTGCGGCCCTGCAGGTCGTGGTGGCCGACGAGCGCCATGTTCGAGGCGCTCGCGCCGTGCTGCGCGCGCGCCACGGGCGAGGCGGCGAGCAGTGCGGCAATCACGGCGCAACAGGCGGTCCTCATCGATCCTCCTCCTCCAGGTGGTCGCGAAGGACGGCAATCGTACCCGAAGCCCGGGTCCCTACGGCATGACGCTCGCAGCCATACGCTCTAGCCGAGCGCGCGCTCGAGCGCGCTCATCAGCGCGCCGAGCTTCGGCGGGCTCGCCTCGACGCCCACCTTCACCTGCGCCTCGCGCAGCGCGGCGGAGGCCACCGGCCCGATCGATGCGACGAGCGTCGCGTTGAGTGCTGCGCGCAACGCCTGCTCTTTTTTCATTTCCCGGGAAACCAAAAAAAGGTTGCGCGCCTGCTCGGCGTTGGTGAACACCGCCGCATCGATCTCGCGGCGCTCGAGCGCGCCGATCAGCTCCGCGAGCGGCTTGGTATCCGCGGGCAGCGACCAGCGATAAGTCGGAATCTCCACGACCTCCGCCCCGCGCGCCGCCAGCGCCTGGTCGAGCTCGGCATTGGCAACGCCGTAGCGCTGCACGATGACGCGGCTGCCGCCGAGCGGGAAGTCGCCGATGACGGCGAGCACCTCGTGCGTCGTGAACGGCTCGGCGGCGGCGCGGTCGATGCGCACGCCACGCGAGCGCAGTGCCGCCGTCGGCTTCGGCCCGCGCACCACCACCGTGCCCTTTGCCAGCAGCGCGAGAAACGTGGGCGTCAGTCCCAGGCTGTCGGTGGCGTTGAACAAGGCGCGCGTGCCGACGCCGGTCTGGAAGATGGCGAGCGCCGCCGGGCGCGCCTCGAGGGAGCGCACCAGCTCGGCGATCGCGCCGGCATCGAGGTCCGGCACCTCGGCGAGCGCCGGCGCATGCACCGGCACGCCGCCGCGCGCGGCGACCAGCTCGGCGAGCTGCTCGCCGAGCCGCGCCTCGAGGATCGCGATACGCTTACCGCGCATCGGCTTCCTGCCGCCGGCTCACGGCCTGCAGCACGCCGCCGATCTGCTGGTGCAGCGCGGCGAGCCGGCCGTTCAGCCGCTCGGGCACCTGCTTGCCGGCGCGCGCCATCCGGGAGAGCGCCGCGAGCGCGCCCGGATCGAGAAAACCGAAGTCGAGCAGCGCCACGCCCGCGGTCGGCTCCACCAGGGTGACGTTCGCGAGCACCGGCTGATCCGAGCCGTTGGCGGGCATCAGCTGCAGATTCACCGACTGCTTTGCCGCCTCCTTGGCGGCGCCTTCTTCCTTGGTTGCCATGGCACTGTCCCTTTGCGTCATTGCGGCGTGAAGCCGATGTCCTTCACGAGTTTCCCGTACTTCGCATAATCGCGCTTCAGGTACTCGGCGAAGTATTCCGGCGATTCGGTGACGATGGTCAGGCCTGCGTTCACCAGCTTCTCGCTGACATCCGGCTCGCGCAGCGCGCGGTTGATCTCCGCATTCAGACGCAGCACGATGTCGCGCGGCGTGCCGGCCGGCGCGACATAGCCGAACCAGCCGCCGGACTCGTAGCCTGGCACTGCTTCCGCAGCTGCGGGTACGTTCGGCCAGAGCTCCACGCGAGTCGCGTTGGTCACCGCCAGCATGCGCACGCGCTCCGACTTCACATGCGGCGTGGCCGTAGCGATGCTCGTGATGCCCGTCAGGACCTGCCCGCCGACGATGTCCGTCACGATGGCCGAGGCGCCCCTGTACGGCACATGCGTGAACGTAAAGCCACCGAGCACGCGCAGATATTCGAACGACAGATGCGGAAAGCCGCCCTCGCCATTGGTGGCGACCGTGAGCTTGCCAGGATTCGCCTTGGCGTACGCCACCATCTCGCCGATGGTCTTGAACGGCGCATTCAGGCTGCCGACGATCGCGAGGTAGTTGGTGCTCGACAGCGCGATCGGCACGAAGTCCTTCAGCACGTGGTACGGGATATTGCGGCTGGTGTGCGGCAGGATCACCATGTTGCCGCCCTGCCCGGCGCCGACCGTGTAGCCGTCGGGCGCCGCTTTGGCGACCAGGTCGAGGCCGAGCATGCCGCTCGCGCCGGGGCGATTCTCGATCACCACCGGCTGGCCGAGCCGCTCGCTCAGCTTCGGGCCGATGAGCCGCGACATCAAGTCCATCGTCTCGGCGGGCGGAAACGGCACGACCAGGCGAATCGGCTTCGTCGGGTACGCCTGGGCGTGGACCAGCACCGACCACAGCAACCCCCAAATGGTGACAGTCACCATTTTCACGACGGCTGCCATTTCGGCGGGATGAGCGGCAGCAGGAGATAAGGCTGCCGCTCGAAGTGCAGCGTCACCTTGCCGCTGAAAATCTGCGGCGGCCGGTCGGTTTCGTCGTCATGCGTGAACGGCCCGCAGCCGCGCATCGGATGCTTCATGTTCGAGAGGCTCGCGGGCGGCTCGTCATGCTCGTAGTCGCGGCCGCGGATCGTGAGCGCAATGCGATAGCCCACCGGCACCACGATGCACGTCGGCCAGATCTCGATGTCGAGCTCCACCACCTCACCCGGCCTGAGCGGCTGCTTGTCATCGTGCGTGTGATACGGCCGGTACGGGAGTGACAGCTCGCGGTCGAGCTTGCGATGCGAGGCGCGCAGCCACCCCTGTGCGACCGGCGTCTTTGGATCGAGCGCGCCCTGGAACAGGACTTCTTTCCCTGCCGGGTCGAAGACGCGCAGCACGATGAAGAGATCGGCGTCGGCGGTCGCGGAAGAGACGTAGAGCTTGAGCGCGCAGGGCCCGGTGATCTCGGTCTCGCGCTCCGCGACCATCGAGAACGTGACGCCGTCACCCATCGGCTCGTAGGCGAGCGGCCGTCCACCGCTCGGCGCCTGCGGCGCGAGCCGCAAGCCCTGCGGATCGAGGTAGTGGCGCGTCCATTGCGCCCGCGCGAGCGGCCATTCGTCTTCCATGCGCAGCTCGTAGCGCTCGCCCGGATGGCGCACGTTGAGCTGCACGCGCGGCCGTCGCTCCCAGCCGTTGCGCGCGCCCTTGAGAAAATGGTCGAAGAAGGCCAGCTGGAGCTTGCGGCCGTAATCGGTATAGAACGGCGCCCAGTGCGAGCCGCCGTGCACCTCGAGCCATTTCTGCGCCGACGCGGCACGCACAAAGCCTTCGAAATTTCCGCGCGTGTGCAGACCCTGCCCGCCCCAGTTGGCCGCCGTCAGCAGCGGCACGGTCACCCTGCCGAGGTCGGCGCTGCGCTCGCGGTAGTACGCGCTGTCCAGCTCGCGAGTAAGGAACGCCTGCCACATGTCCTCGCGGTTGCGCACGAGCTCTTCTTCTGCCAGCGTTTCCGGGCCGCAGACCAGCTCGCCGGTGTTGGGGTTTTTCTTCCCGCGCGTGCCCACGCCGTGCTGCACGGTCTTCACCTGCATGTCCTGCCAGTTCTTGCGGAAGCTGCAGATGATGCCGCCGTGCCGCGCGCTCTCGCGATAGGCGTCGTTCCAGCCTTCCCAGACGCAGATCGCGGCGAGATGCGGCGGCGAAGCCGCGGCCGCGCGCCACTGGTTGCTGGCGTAGTACGAGATGCCGTTCATGCCGACTTTGCCGGTGCACCAGGGCTGCGCCGCAGCCCACTCGATGCAGTCGTGGATGTCGCGCGTCTCGCGCGCGTTGTTGTGGCAGAGATAGCCCGGCGAACGCCCGGCACCGCGCGAATCGACGCGCACGCAGGCATAGCCCTCGGGCACCCACTTCTCCGGATCGACGACCTCCCAGTTCTGGTAGCGGTTCGACGAGCCCGCGAGCACCTCCGGGTTCTCGCGCGCCATGATTTCCCAGGCGCTCTTGTAGCCTTCCTGGAACGCGAGCCCCTTGCCGTAGGGACCGTAGCTCAGGATTGCCGCATGCTTCCCCTCGTCCGGGCGGAACACATCGGCGCGCAGCACCAGGCCGTCGTCCATGCGGATCGGCACGTCCCAGTCGATCTTCATCGGTAGCCGGGCGGCGGCGTGAACGGCCCGGTGATCGACGCGACCTTCTCGGCGAGCGCGAGCAGGGCAGGCTCGCTCCAGCGCTTGGCAACGAGCTGCACACCGATGGGCAGGCGATCGCGTGAACGCGCAAGGGGGAGCACCACTGCCGGATGACCGGTCAAGTTGAACGGACAGGTGTAGGCCGTGCCGGCGATGAAGTAGGGCACCTGGTGCTGGTCGACATCGATCGGCGTGCCGAAGGGCACGTGGCCGATGGCCGGGCTGACCGTCACCGGGCAGATGAGCGCGTCCCACTGGTCGAAGAAACGCTCGATGGTCGCGATCAGGTGGTCGCGCCGCGTGAGCGCGGCCATGTAGTCGCCGACGGTGGCGCGCACGCCCTTCGCCGAGCCGCGCGACACCGCCCAGGCGTCGCCGAGCGTCGCGTTGAGCGCCGCGACCCGCTCGCGGCTGCGCTCGGCGCCGGTGGCGGCGCGCTCGGCGATCGCGATCTCGCCCCAGGCCTCCCACGCCTCGTCGAAGCTGAAGCCGGCGGGATTGCGCTCCTCGACCACGCAACCGGTGTTGGCGAGCGTGTCGGCGAGCTTTTGGATTGCTGCTCTCGTTTCGCGCGTGACCGGCACACCGCCAAAGTCAGCGCTCCACGCGAAGCGATGCGCTTTCAGCGCCCGCGCCGGCGGCTCGGTCCAGGGCACCGGCGGCACGTCGGGCTCGGCATCGTCGGCCCCGCTGATGGCTCTGGTAATGAGCGCGAGATCGTCCACCGAACGCGCGAGCGGCCCGAGCACGTTCATGTGGCGAACGGCGCGCGGCACGCCGGGCGGTTCGGGAATGTGGCCGGCGTTGGGGATGCGCCGCTCGGTGGGCTTGAGGCCGAAGAGCCCGCAGAAGTGGGCCGGCGTGCGGACCGAGCCGGCGAGGTCGCTGCCGACATCGAAGGCCGAGAGCCCGGCCGCTACCGCGGCCGCGCCGCCGCCGGTGGAGCCACCGGGCGTGCGCTCGAGGTTCCACGGATTGTTGGTGCGGCCGAAGATCGGGTTGTCGGCGCGGTAATCCGCCGAAAGCGGCGGCACGTTGCTCTTGCCGAGGAGGATCGCGCCGGCGGCGCGCAGCCGGGCGACCGCAGGTGCATCGCGCGCGGGCACGTAGTCCTTGAGCGGCGGATGGCCGGCCGTCGTGCGCACGCCAGCCGTTTCGAGCGCGTCCTTGATGGTCATCGGCACGCCGTGCAGCGGACCCCACCGCTCGCCGCGCGCAAGCGCCGCGTCCGCCTCCTGCGCGCGGCGGCGCGCACCGGCCTCGTCCAGCGTGCAGATGGCGTTCAGCGAGGGGTTATGGCGCGCGATACGCGCAAGATGGAGCTCGATCAGCTCGCGCGCCGAGATGTGGCGCGCGCGCAGCGCGGCGGCGAGCTCTGCAGCGCTCGAGAAGGCGTCGACCGGCACGCGGGCATTCTAGCCCGCCGAAAATCGGTGCCTTGGCGCTCGGGCGCTCGAACATGAAGTCGAGCAACGCCACCGCGATCTCGTTCTCGATCGCCTCGCACTGCTCCTTCTCGAGCGCGAGGGAGCGTGGAGCTGCGGGCCTGCAAGGGGCGTGCCCAGCCCGCGTCAGTGCAGATAGCGAACGAAGGTCTTGCCGCGGAGCAAATCCTTGGCCTCGGGCCAGGAGGACACGGCGGCGCTGATCGCCGCGGCGATCGCCCCGCAGACCTCGTCGTACTGCGCCTGGCCCAGGCGCGGTGCGAGCGCGATCTCGAAGATGAAGAGCTCGCCCTCGAGGGTGGTCGGATCGATGTGATCGGGCAACCCGCTGCGGTCGCGCACGCTGAAGCGAAATAGTTCCGGGC
>DASQIG010000143.1:0-1519 GCA_035631735.1 Burkholderiales bacterium
CTTCTCGCCGTACATGCGGCACAGCACCTCGGTGAAGCGCTTGGCCCAGCCGGCATAGAAGTATTTCTCGTAGGGCTCGCCCTCGAGCAGCTGCTCCTCGCGCATCGGCTCGCGCGATACCGGATAGGCAACGGTGCTGCCGAGCCACAGGAACTTCTCGACGCCCGCCTCGTATGCCGCCTCGAGCATCAGCGAGTTCATCACCACGTTCGGCGTCACGTGGATCATCGGCGTGGCGTTGATGGCGGCGGCGCCCGACGTCACGGCGGCGCAGAGGTAGACATGCTGCATGCCTTCTACCGCGCGCCTGCAGTCCTCCGGCCGCGTGAGATCGCATCGCACGTACTCGATCCGCCGATCCTCGATCACCGGCTCCTTGCGGTGCAGCGTCGCGCGCACCTTCGCGCCGTCGGCGAGGAGCCGCGCGAGGAGGTTGCTGCCGATCAAGCCGGACGCACCGGCGACGAGCACCTTTATTCCCTGGAACACGCGCTACGCTCCCACGAAGAACGAATGCTGCCGGTATACGGCGCCGATCTGCGCGATCTCGCCCGCCGCGAGCGGCCCGAGGTTGCTCGCCGCGGCATTCTCCAGCACGTGCTCCGGCGTCAGCATTCCGGGAATCACGCTCGCCACCTCGGGGTAGGAGAGGCAGAAGCGAAGCGCGAACTGCGCGGGCGTCTCGCCGGGCCGGCTGGCCGTCGCCGTCACGAAGAGCCCCAGCGCGGCGGCCCAGCGCTCGCGCTGCTCTGCCGACCAGCGGTTGCGATGATCGTGCGGGTCAAAGGCGGTCGCCGCAGAGTAGCGGCCAGTAAGGAAGCCGAAGCACAAGGGCGTGCGCGCGATCACGGCAGCGCGGGCCAGCCGGCACGCCTCGAACAGGCCGCATTCCAGCGCGCGCTGGTCGACAAGGCTGAAGTTGGCCTGCACGCACTTGAACCCCAGCTCGGAAACGGCGGCCAGCGCGTCCTCCGGCGAGCGAGCCGAGATGCCGAAGGCTCGTACCTTGCCCTCCGCCCGGAACCTCTCGAGCTCGCGGCGCAGCTCGTCGCTTCGCATCGCTTCCAGCGAGGGGCTGTGCAGCTGGTAGAGATCGACATACTCGCTTCGCAACCGCCGCAGGCTGCCTTCCAGCGCCGCGCGCAGGTGACGGGGCGAGAAATCCTGCGACCCATCGGCGAGCATGCCACCCTTCGACGCGATGATCACCTCGCCCCGCACGGCGCCAAAGGCGGCGGCGAGCACTTCCTCGCTGTGCCCGAAGCCGTAGAAATCCGCGGTGTCGAAAAAGTTGATGCCGAGCTCCCGCGCGGCGTGCAGGGCAGCGATGGACTGCGCATCCTGCGTCGGACCGTAGGCGACGGCGCCGCTGGCGGCGCCGCCCAGGCCCCAGGTGCCGAAGCCAACCTCCGACACGCGCAGCCCGGTGGCGCCTAGCGTCCGGTACCGCATGGCAGTCGAGCCGCGCGCCGGCTAGAAGTGCCCGGCGAGCTGGCGATCGGAGGGAATCGGATTGTTG
>DASQIG010000144.1:0-5618 GCA_035631735.1 Burkholderiales bacterium
GCCCATCTCGATGACCGACGCCCGATCGGCGGCGGCGGCGACGCCGCGCTGCACGAAGCCGGTCGCCGCGCCGTCCTCCATCGAGATGTAGCCCGCCGGGCCGACGAGGTTCGCCTGCAGCAGGCGCCGGCGCAGCATCGCTTGGTCGTCGTCGGCGAAGCCGAACAGCGTCCAGTTGAGCTCGGTGCGATCGATGCCCTTCGGCACCACCTGGCGCGTGGCGAGCGAGTTCCTGATCTGGTGCAGCACGAAGCCCGGGAACAGCGACAAAATTTGGATGGAGACGTTGTCGCCGAGCTCATCGACTTGATCCAGCAGCTCGGGCGCCTCCAGCCGGAAGTCATGCTCGCCGCCCGCCGAGCGCATGCCGCCCGCCTCATAGGCGTCGCCGCGGTCTTCCACGATCTCGGTGTAGGTGCAGTGGTGCGCGCCGTCCGCGGAGACGAAGACGCCGCCTTTCTGCGTCAGCCGGTTGATGCGGAAGCGGGTGAAGAAAAGATGCAGGAGGCTCGCATGGTAGGTGTCCTTTACGTTGTCCATGTAGAGCTTCCAGTTGTTCGGCAGCATCTGCGTGTAGCTGCCGAGCAGCTTCAGCGGCTTCACCATCACGCGCTTCATCCGCGGAAGGATTCGCGGGCCGATGTAATCGGCGAGCGCAGGCGTCGCCTGCGACAGGGTGCCGAAGACGATGCCGCAAATCGCTTCGACCCGGAGTTGTTTCGGCGCCTGCGACTCGGGATCTGCGTCGGCCGGCATGCCGCCCTTGCCGGCGATGCCTTTGCGGAAGGCGACGTGGGTCAGGTTGCCGGCGTGATCGTAGGTCCAGTTGTGATAGATGCAGTTGAACCGTTCGGCGCGCCCGCGCGCATGCATGACGATGAGCGCGCCGCGATGCGCACAGCGGTTCTCGAATGCATGCAACTCGCCCTGCTGGTCGCGCGCGACGACCACCGGCATCTCGCCGACGAACGTGGTGAGGTAGCTCCCCGGATCGGGAAGCTCGGCTTCGAGACAGAGGTAATTCCACGTCGGGCCGTGGAAGATGCAGCGCTGCTCCTGGCGATAGATCTCGTCGTCCTGGTAGACCCAGTACGGGACGCGCGTCGCACCCTCGGCGGGCCAGCTGCGCTGCATCGGCTGATTATAATTTGGCGCCGATGCGCCGCTTCGCCCTGCTTCTCGCATGCGCCGTCAGTTTCACCGCGGCTGCGCAAGAGTGGCCGGCGAAGCCGGTGCGCATCATCGTGCCGTTCCCCGCCGGCGGCAGCGCCGATCTGATGCCGCGCGCCGTGGCGGAGAAGCTCGCGTCGAAGTGGCGCCAGCCGGTGATCGTCGACAACCGGCCGGGCGCCGCGGGCAACATCGGCGCGGATGCGGTGTTCCGCGCCGATCCGGACGGCTATACGCTGATGTCGAGCCCGCCGCCGCCGCTCGTCATCAACAAGCTGCTCTATCCGCGGCTTACCTACGATGCGGACGAGTTCGTGCCGATCACCGTGATCGGCGCGATACCGAATGTGCTGCTGGTGAATCCGAGGGTGCCGGCGGCGAGCGTCGCGGAGCTGATCGCGTACGCCAAGGCGAACCCGGGGAAGCTGAATTACGCCTCGCAGGGAAGCGGCTCGACCTCGCATCTCACCGCCGAGCTCTTCAAATCCATGGCGGGCGGGCTCGAGATCGCGCATATCCCGTACAAGGGCACGGCGCCCGCGCTGACCGACCTGCTCGCGGGCCAGGTGGACATGATGTGCGACAACCTCGGCGTGTCGCTGCCGCACGTGCGCGCGGGAAAGCTCAAGGCGCTGGCGGTGGCGAGCAGGAAGCGCTTCCCCGGGCTGCCCGATGTGCCGGCGCTCGCCGAGACGCTGCCCGGCTTCGAGTCGCTGGCCTGGTTCGGCATCGTCGCGCCGCCGAAGACCAGCCCGGCGATCGCAGAGAAGGTGGCGGTCGGCGTGCAGGAAGCGTTGAAGCTCCCCGATGTGCGCAAGCGCCTCGCGGATTTGTCCGCCGAGCCGCTCGGCTACGGCCCCGCCGAGACCGCGGCGTTCATGCGCCAGGAGAGCGAGCGCTGGGGCGCGGTGATCCGCGCCGCCAGCGTAAAGGTCGAGTGAAGCCGCGCATCGCCCTCGCCGTCGGCGACCCCGCGGGCATCGGCCCCGAGGTTTCGCTCAAGGCGGCGTGCGATCCGCGGGTGCGCGAGCTATGCGACCCGGTGCTCGTCGGCAGCCGCGAAGTGCTGGCGATGCACGCTGCGCCCAGCGGCATCACGCTCGATGGGCTCTACATCCGCGACGTGCCACAGGCGCGTCCACGGATCGGCGCGGTGGCGCCCGAGCATGGCCGCGCGGCGCTCGAGGCGGCGGCGATCGCGATCGAGGGCGCGCTCGCCGGTAAATACGAGGCGGTGGTCGGCGCGCCGCACACGGAAGCGGCGATCCACGCGAGCGGGCTCAAGTTCGATGGCTACCCGTCGTTCGTCGCGCGGCTATGCGGACTGCCGGCGGACGAAGCGATCCTCATGCTGTGCTTTGCGCACGAGGGACGCGAAGTGCGCATCGCGCATGTCACGCTGCATGCCAGCGTCCGGCAGGCGCTCGGCCTGATCACCGGTCCGCGCATCATCCGCACGCTACGCGCGACCGAGACGGCGCTGAAGGCGCTCGGCATCGATCGGCCGCGAGTCGCGGTGAGCGGCGTGAATCCGCACGCGGGCGAAGCCGGGGCGCTCGGCCGCGAGGAGATCGAGGTCATCGCGCCCACGATCGCGGATGCGCAGCGCGCCGGGATGGCGGTCGAGGGGCCGTATGCCGCAGACACGCTGCTGCAGCGCCCGGGGTACGACGCATACATCGTCATGCTCCACGACCAGGGCCATGTGGCCGCCAAGGTGCTCGCACCGAACCGCGCGGCGGCGCTCACGATCGGCACGCCGGTGCTCTTTTCTTCAGTGGGTCACGGCTCGGCGCTCGACATCGCCGGACAGGGCAAGGCAGATGCCAGCGCGATGCGAGAAGCGATTACGCGCTTAGTGACTCGTCGACATCGCGCGCTCGCGACCTGAAATTCGCAGCGCAAACAACGAAGTAAAGCCGCGCGCAGCGCGCGCGGTGCGATCTGGCGCGTCATGAATCCACGCCTGCGCCAACAGCGCTCCACGCTCCTGCCTTTTTCTAGTAGCGGTTTGTGGCGCAAGTATCTGTCGCCGGGAGGCAACAGGACTATGCGCCGTGCGGACCCTACCAGCGACGAAGTCATTGATTTATCGAGCGTGGCACGAGCATTGCTCCGGCCTTTCACCTCATGCTCCAGTTGGCAGAACTGCCCGTGCTCGCGCACACCGTGTGGACCAGGCGCCAAAGCCTGGCGCGCTGCGCGGCAGTCCCGGTCGCTACTGTGTTCAATCACCGCTGATGGAGGACCGCGGGTACGTCGCCGAGGCGCTGCTTGAGCGCCTGCGCTCCGAGGCGATCGAGTTCCGGCTGCTCGACGATGTGGCGAGCCTCCCCGAGCGCGCGCCGGAGGAGCTGCCGCTCGCCGTCCCCGCGCATCTCCTGCCCGCCATCCCGCGGCACATGGCGCGCTTCGCCCAGGACTTCGACCTGCGCCTCGTGGAGCTCTACCGGCCCGCCTGGGCAGCCTGGCGTGCGGTGCTGGCGTGGACCGATGAAATAGGGCGCCCGCGCTTCATGGCGGCGCGCTTCTTCGTTGCCATCGAGCAGGGAGAGTCTGCCGCGGAGCTGTTCATCTGCGGCCTTGCCGATGCGCTGCACAAGGGCACGCTCGGCGAAGACCGCGCACGCTGGCTCTCCGAGCTCTGGCGCGAGGCGCCGCAAGACGCAGCCGAATGCCTCGCGCGCCGCTGGCGCGAAGGCGATCAGCAGCGTCTCATCGCCAATGCCGCGCGCTCCGGCAACTGGCAGGCCGTGCGGGCGCGCCTCGGTGAGCTGCGCCGCGCGCTCGGACGCTTTCGAGTGCCGCGCCTGCCGCGGCGCGCCCCCTCGGTCCTGTTTGCGGGACGGGACAGCCCCACGCGCACCAACCTCATGGTCCATGTGCAGGGGCGCCTTGCGCCGCTCGGGCTCGAGATGTTCGAGCAGCTCGCGGGCGCCTCGCGCCGCGGCGGCTTCCGCGTGGTGTGCGACGGCCCGGGAGAGCTTCATGCCGTCGACACCGTGGTGGTGGGGCCCGGACAACCCTTTGGAGCCATGGTGTCGCAGGTCGAGCGCGCGGTCCTGCGCTGGCTCGAATGCCGCGTCGAGCGCCGCTATCCTGATGCGGTGGTGGGACCTAACCCGCTCGCCGCGCGCCTCCTGCAGACCCCGGGAATAGGGCGCGCGCTCGGCTGGCTCCTCAATTGCCGGCTCGACTGCCGGCTGCGCTCGCCGCTCCTCATGCCGGTGCCGATGGGCATCGTGATCGAGCGCGGCGTCGAGCTCGGCAGCCGGGTCACCGTGATGCACCACGTCACCATAGGCCGCAAGGACCCTGTCGCGCCGTTGGGACAGGGCGGCAAGCTCGCGGTAATCGAGGATAACGTCTTCATCGGCGCGGGCGCGAAAGTGCTGGGCCCGGTGCGCATCGGCCGTGGCGCCATCGTCGGTGCCAATGCGGTGGTGACGCGCGACGTACCTTCCTACTGCACTGTGGTGGGCGCGAACCGTATACTGGGCATCGAAACACCCGCCGTCGCCGCAGCACGACGAGAGGAAGCGGCGACACTGTCGTGAACAAGTGACATTGGCCGTAGTCCAAGGCCGTGGATCGATTCGCCGATGCTCGATGCTGTAAAAGCCGCCGCGAAAAGCGTGGCGGCCGTGCTGCCCTACCCGCGCTCGTTCCTGGCGCTGCTGTTGACCGGCTTCATGCTGGTCACGATTCCGCTGGTGGGCGCGCTCGCGTATTCGGCGTGGAACACCGAGCGCCTCGCCGACCTTAGCCGCACCGCCGTCTTCAACGCCTCGGAAGCGGCGCGCGCCAGCCGCTCGCTGGTCGATCGCATCTCGGCGATCGAGCGCGTGGCGCAGCAGATGGCGGTGCTGAACGATCCCGAGCTCGCCGTCGACTACGCGCGCGTGCACCGCAGCTTCAAGCAGCTCGCCGACGAGATCGCGCAGCTGCCGCTCGACGATTCGCAGGTCGCGGCGCTCAACCGCACCGTCGAGCAGGAGCAGAGCCTCTACGACCTGCTCATCGAGCAGCCGCGGCGCAAGTTCGACAAGCGCGTGGTGACCGAGCGCATGGACGGCCTGATCGAGAGCGCGCGCGAGGTGCTCGCGATCAACAACCGCATCGTCGACCGGGAGGTGCATCGCCTGCGGCTCAAGGCCGAGCAAGCCCAGCGCGGGCTGATCGTGATGGCGATGCTGTCGACCGCGGTCGCGCTGAGCATCGCGCTGGCGCTGACGCGCTACATCGCGCGGCCGATCTCCGAGATCGATGGCGCGATCCGCCAGCTCGGCGGCGCCGATTTCTCGAAACCGATATCGGTGCGCGGTCCCGAGGACCTGCGCTACCTCGGGCGACGGCTCGACTGGCTGCGACGGCGGCTCGATGAATTCGAGACGCAGAAGAACCGCTTCCTGCGCCATGTGTCGCACGAGCTGAAGACGCCGCTCACT
>DASQIG010000145.1:0-2347 GCA_035631735.1 Burkholderiales bacterium
CTCGCCGCCGGCGAGGATCTCGCCGATCACGGCGAGCGGCAGCTTCTCGAGCGGCATGCCGACGATGGCGAGCGCCATGATCGGCCGGCCGCCCATGGCGTAGATGTCGGAGATGGCGTTGGTCGCGGCGATGCGGCCGAAGTCGTGCGGCTCATCCACGATCGGCGTGAAGAAGTCGGTGGTGGCGACGATCGCCTGCGTGTCGTTCAGGCGATAGACGGCGGCGTCGTCCGCCGTCTCGAGCCCGACCATCAGATCCTTCGGCAGGCCGCGGATCGGCGTGGCCGCGAGGATCTCGGAGAGGACCGCGGGCGCGATCTTGCAGCCGCAGCCGCCGCCGTGGCTGTATTCGGTGAGCCTGATTTTTTCCGGTGCGTTCATCGTGCGTCCATTCTACAAGTGCGGAAACCGGCGAAGACGTCGGCGCGCTCGGGCGTGTAGAAATTCCGGAACGCGGCGCTCACCACGCGCGGGGGCGTGGCGAAGCTTGCGCCCTTCAGCACCTTGTGCGTGCCGAACCAGGGTTGCGAGTAATCGGCGTACGGATCGGCGCTGAAGCCGGGGAACGGCGCGAAGGTGCTCGCCGTCCATTCCCACACCTCGCCCCATTGCATCGCCGGGGCCGCGTAGGTCCATTCCGCTTCCGACGGCAGCCGCTCGCCCGCCCAGCGGCAATACGCCTGGGCTTCGTTCCAGCTCACGTGCCGCACCGGCTCATGCAGCGCGAGCGGCTGCCAGCGATCGTAACGCCGCTCTTGCCGCTCGCCGTCGGCCTTGCGCCAATAGCGCGGCGGCGTGCCGCCGGCTTCGACGTAGTCCAGGTATTGAGCATTGGTGACCGGCCGCGCGGCGATCGCAAAGGGCTTTACCTTCACGTCGTGCGCCCACTTCTCGTTGTCGAAAATGAAGCGCTGCTCGTCGCGCTCCGCGCCCAGGCGGAACATGCCGCCTGCCAACTCTATGAATTCGGGGACGGAGCCCGAACTAATTCGGGCTCCGTCCCCGAATTCCGGTTCGGCGTAGCCGAGCGTCTGGTGGGTGTAGTGCTGCGCCTCGGCGTGCATATCCTCGTGCAGCGTGGCGAGGCGCACGAAGTAGGCGAGCGCGTTGTTCTCCGGCTCGCGCGCCAGCCGATCGAGCGTTTTTTCCAGCACTGCATTGAGGTAGCTGCGCGTGGCTGCCAGGCTCGGCAGCGGCAGATCCCAGCGCGTGTCGTGCGCCACGGTGGAGGAGTTATAGAGCGCGTCCGCATTCGGCAGGATGGAGGGCGCCAGCTCTTTTCCATCGCGCCAGCGCAGGCACCAATGCTCCTGGAACCAGCCGACATGGCCGATTTCCCAGAGCGGCGGATTGACGATCGCGAGCTTGGGACCGAGCAGCTGCTCGCCGGCGAGCCCGGCAGTAATCCGCGCGAAGTGGTCCCGGGCGGCGATCAGATCCGACGATAATGTGCCGATGGCGCGCCTATTCATCGTCACACCCGCCGGCGCCGGCTTGCGCAACGGCAATCGCCACACGGCGCTGCGCTGGGCGGCGCTGCTCCGCGCGGGCGGTCACAAGGTGCCCGTCGCGGTGCAGTGGCAAGGCGACCCCTGCGACGCGCTCATCGCGCTGCACGCGCGGCGCAGCTACGACTCGATCGCGCGCTACCGCCAAGAAAAACCCGTTGGTCCCCTCGTGGTGACACTCACGGGCACCGACCTGTACCGTGACTTGCCCGACTCGCCGGAAGCGCGCACGTCCCTCGAGCTCGCCGACCGGCTGATCGTGCTGCAGGAGGCGGCGCTCGACGAGCTCGCGCCGCCGCTGCGCGCGAAGGCCCGCGTGGTGTACCAGTCCGCCGACCCGCGCGTCGCGCACCGGCCGCCGGCCAAGCCTTTTCGCATCGCGGTGGTCGCGCACCTGCGCGCCGAGAAGGACCCGCTGCGCGCCGCGGCCGCGCTCGCGCGGCTGCCGGACAAGGACCTGGAGCTCGTCCAGATCGGCGAGGCGCTCGATGAGCGCTTCGCGCGCGAGGCCAAAGACTGGGCGGCGCGCGAGCCGCGCTACCGCTGGCTCGGCAGCCTGCCGCACGAGCGCGCGCTCGCGTGGATGGCGAAGAGCCACCTGCTCGTCGTGAGCTCGGTGATGGAGGGGGGCGCGAACGTCGTCGCGGAGGCCGCGCGCATCGGCACGCCGGTCATCGCCTCGCGCATGCCGGGCAACATCGGCATGCTGGGCGAGCGCTATCCGGGCTACTACCCGGTCGCCGACGACGCGGCGCTCGCCGAGCTCATCGGGCGCGCCAAAAAGGACTCGCGGTTTTACCGCAAACTGCAAACCGCGCTCGGCGCGCGGCGCAGGCTGT
>DASQIG010000146.1:0-3144 GCA_035631735.1 Burkholderiales bacterium
GTCCTCTGGCGTTACCGAGCGGCGGGCAATCAGTTCCTGGGCTAACGCTAGGGCGCTCTCGCCCTCAGGCATTCGCGTCGATTTTGAAATCGTTGAACGAAGTACCGCCCGTGTTGGAGAGGGCGCCCTGCTTTTGGTCGCCGACGGAGTTCTCGAGGGCGGCGGCGGACTTCGCCGGCAGCGGCTGGCCGCTGATCTCACCAGCGGTCGCCTGGTTGATGAGCCAAAGCATGTTGGTCGCGGAATCCGCGTTCGCCATGGCCTCGTCCTGCGTGATCTTGCCCTCCATGAAGAGCTTGAAGAGCGCCTGCTCGAAGGTCTGCGAGCCCGGCGACATGCTCTTCTCGAGCGCCTCCTTGATCTCGCCGATCTCGCCCTTCTCGATCAGCTCGGCGATGTGGCGCGTGTTGAGGAGCACCTCGCACGCCGCGACGCGCATGCCGGTCTTGGTGCGCACCAGCCGCTGTGAGATCACCGCCTGCAGCGCCGCCGCCAGGTCGAGGAGCAGCGCCGCGCGGTTCTCGAGCGGGTAGAAGTTGATGATGCGGTTCATCGCGTGGTAGCTGTTGTTCGCATGCAGCGTCGCGAGGCACAGGTGGCCCGACTGCGAATACGCGAGCGCCATCGCCATGGTCGCCTTGTCGCGGATCTCGCCGATCAGGATGCAGTCGGGCGCCTGGCGCAGCGCGTTCTTGAGCGCGGTCTCGAACGCCTTGGTGTCGGTGCCGACCTCGCGCTGGTTCACGATCGATTTCCTGTTCTGGAAGATGAACTCGATCGGGTCCTCCAGCGTCAGGATGTGTCCCGACATGCGGCCATTGCGAAAGTCGAGCATCGAGGCGAGCGAGGTGGACTTGCCCGAGCCGGTGGCGCCCACCATCAGGATGAGGCCCCGCTTCTGCATGATCACTTCCTTCAGCACTTCGGGGATGCCCAGGGTATCGATCGCCGGGATGCTCATCGGGATGTAGCGCACCACCACCGCCGGGGAGCCTTTCTGGCGGAAGGCGCTGATGCGGAAGGTGCCGATGCCTTCGAGCTCGAAGGCGGTGTTGAGCTCCATGTCTTCTTCGTATTCCTTGATCTGGCGCTCGTTCAGCACCTCGTAGAGCAGCTGCCGCACCGCATCGGCTGTCATGACGGTCTGGTTCACCGGCAACGCCACGCCGTTCAGCTTGATGTTGATCGGCGCGCCGACCGACAGGAAGATGTCCGAGGCCTTCTTGTCGGCCATCACCTGGAACAGCCGCTTCATTGCTGACATGTCTTCCCCCTGAGCCCCTAAGGTGGGCCTAGTTTAATCGCCTCGCAGCAACTCGTTCAGGCTGGTCTTCGCCCTTGTCCTGGCGTCAACGGTTTTCACGATAACCACACAGTAAAGGCTGCAGCGTCCATCCGCAGAGGGCAAAGTACCGGACACCACCACGGAGCCGGCCGGCACGCGGCCGTACAGGGTTTTGCCGCTCGCCCGATCGTAGATTCGAGTGCTCTGGCCGATGAACACGCCCATCGAGATGACCGCGTTTTCTTCCACGATCACGCCCTCGACGATCTCGGAGCGGGCCCCGATGAAGCAGTTGTCCTCGATGATGACCGGGCTCGCCTGGATCGGCTCCAGCACACCGCCGATGCCGACGCCGCCGGAGAGGTGCACGTTCTTGCCAATCTGCGCGCACGAGCCGACCGTTGCCCAGGTGTCCACCATCGTGCCCTCGTCGACGTAGGCGCCGATGTTGACGTACGAGGGCATGAGCACCGCGTTCTTCGCGATGTAGGCGCCGCGACGCACCATCGCCGGCGGCACCACGCGAAAGCCGCCGGCGGCGAAGTCGTACGCCGGGCCAAACTTGGACGGCACCTTGTCGTAGTAGCGGGTCGCGCTGCCTTCGATCACGCGGTTGTCTTCCAGCCGGAACGAAAGCAGTACCGCCTTCTTGACCCACTGGTGCGTGATCCATTGCCCGCCGGCCTTCTGCGCGACACGCAACCGCCCCGTGTCGAGGCCGGTGATCACCTCTTCGACCGCCGCCCGCAGCGGGCGCGGCGCATTGGCTGGCGTCAGCGTCGCGCGGCCGTCCCACGCCGCTTCGATCGTCTCCCTTGCGCTCATAAGGCGGCCGCAAAGCGCGTAATGCGCTCCATCGCCTCGACGCATTCGGCAAGCGGCGGCACGAGCGCGATGCGCACGTGATTGGCGCCGGGATTGACGCCCCGGACGGTCCGCGCGAGAAAGCTGCCGGGCAGCACCAGCACATTGTATTGAGCGTGCAAGCGCCGCGCGAACTCCGTGTCTTCGATCGGCGTGCGCATCCATAGGTAGAAGCCGCCGTCGGGCCGCTGCGCCGCGAGCGGCGGCCGCACCATCGGCAGCACGCGCTCGAACTTCTGCGCATAGAGCCGGCGGTTCTCCTCGACGTGCCGCTCGTCTTTCCAGGCGGCGATCGAGGCCGCCTGCACTGCCAGGCTCATCGCTGAGCCGTGGTACGTCCGGTAGAGCAGGAACTGCTTGATGAGCGCGGCATCGCCGGCCGCGAAACCCGAGCGCATGCCCGGCGCATTCGATCGTTTGGACAGGCTGGAAAACGCGACCACCCGCTCATACCCACGCCCGAGCTTGTGCGCCGCCTCGAGCGCGCCGAGCGGCGGCCGATCGAAGTAGATCTCCGAGTAGCACTCGTCGGAAGCGATGACGAAGCCGTGGCGCTCGGCGAGCTCGAACAGGCGCCGCCACTCGGCGAGGTCCATGACATGGCCGCTCGGGTTAGCCGGCGAGCAGGCGTAGACGAGCTGCACCCCGGCCCAGCTCTCGGGCTCCCCGTATCCCGGCGTCGCGCCGGCGAGGAGGGCGGCGCCTTCATAGATCTGGTAGAACGGGTTGGGACACACGACGCGCGCACCGGGCTTCGGGTCGATCAGCGTCTGCGCAAAGGCGAACAGCGCCTCCCGGGTGCCGTTGACCGGCAGCACCTGCTTCTCCGGGTCGAGCGGCGGGATGCCGTAGCGCCGCGAGAGCCACGCGGCGATCGCCTGGCGCAGTTCCGGCATGCCGGCGGTCAGCGGATAGGAGGCGAGGCCGTCCAGCGCCCCGGCGAGCGCGTCCTTGACGAGCGCCGGCGTCGGATGCTTCGGTTCGCCGATCTGCAG
>DASQIG010000147.1:0-2268 GCA_035631735.1 Burkholderiales bacterium
GCGCCGGCCACGCCCGTCTGGTGACACGCGGCGCAAACTGTCTTCACCACTTCCTCGCCGCTCTTGCTGCCCGCCGCGCCGCCGCCTGCGCCGAACTCCACGTGACCAACCGGCTGGAGGCGCTTCGCCACGGCTTCGGGCGTGAGCGCGTTCGGATCCGCGCCGCGCTGGCTGGTGACGAGCTGCACGAGGAGCACGATGCCGATCACCGGCACGACGAACGACGCGATGATGACGAGGATGAGCTGCTGCGGCGTCTTGATGAACGACGAGTGGGGATCGTGGGTCGCCACGGCTGGTCTGATTGAGAAAAGCGGTGATTCTAGGCTATCCTGCGGCTCCTTCCAGCGCCCGTAGCTCAGCGGATCAGAGTATTGGCCTCCGAAGCCAAGGGTCGTGGGTTCGAATCCCGCCGGGCGCGCCAGCATCCCCGCTGATGAACTCGCCGAACGCGCTGATCGCGCGCTCGATGCCGGCGGCATCGACGTCGAGATGGGTCACGAGGCGCATGCGCGCGCCGGGCAGCACCAGCACATTGTGCTTCCTCAGGTGTTCGGCGAGCGCCGCCACGCGTTCCGCGGGCACAGTGACGAACACCATGTTGGTGTGCTGCTCCACCGCCGAGCCGAGCGCGCGCAGTCCATCGGCGAGCCGCGCGGCGTTGCGGTGATCGACCGCAAGCCGCTCGACGTTGTGCTCGAGCGCGTAGAGTCCGGCGGCGGCGAGCACGCCGGCCTGCCGCATCGCGCCGCCAAGGATCTTGCGCGCGCGGCGCGCACGTGCGATCAAGTCGCGGCTGCCGAGCAGCACCGTTCCCGCAGGCGCGCCGAGTCCCTTGGACAGGCAGCTCGAGACCGAATCGAAGCCGGCGCAGAGCTCTTTCACCGGGGTGTTGAAGTGCACGGCGGCATTGAAGATCCGCGCGCCATCGAGATGCGTGGCGAGGCCGCGGCGCCTGGCGAGCGCGAGCGCCTGCTCGAGATATGAGCGCGGCACCGGCTTGCCGCCGATGGTGTTCTCCAGCGCGAGCAGGCGCGTGCGCGCGAAGTGCGGATCATCGGCGTTGATCGCCGCCTCGACCTGCGCCAGGTCGAGCGTGCCGTCGGGGCGATTGGGCAGAGCCCGCGGGTTGATGGAGCCGAGCACGGCGAGCCCGCCCGCCTCGTAGCGATAGCTGTGCTGCTCGGCGCCGATGATCACCTCGTCGCCGCGCTGGCAGTGGCTCATGAGCGCGGCGAGGTTCGACTGCGTGCCGGACGGCAGAAACAGCGCGGCCTCGAAGCCGAAGATCTCGGCTGCGCGCTCCTGCAGGCGATTGACCGTCGGGTCGTCGCCGAAGACATCGTCGCCGAGCTCCGCCTCGAGCATGGCGCGCCGCATGCCGGGCGACGGACGAGTCACGGTATCGGAGCGAAGGTCGACTATCGAATGCATGCTTGGGTATTATCCTGACGTTTACCTGTCACCGGAGAGACTCATGTTGCCCTTGCGCATTTTCGGCTTCGCCGCGGTGTTTGTCGCGGCGAGCGCGGCCGCCCAGCAGTACCCGACCAAGAGCATCACCATGTACGTGCCGTACGCGGCCGGCGGCCCGACCGACACGGTCGCGCGCGTGATCGCGCAGTCGATGTCGAAACCGCTCGGCCATACGATCATCGTCGAGAACAAGCCGAGCGCGGGCGGCATCCTCGCCCCGGAGCAGGTGAAGAACTCCAAGCCCGACGGCTACACCATCCTGATCCATCACGTCGGCATGTCGACGGTGCCGGCGCTCTACCGGCAACTGCGCTTCAACCCGCTTACCGATTTCGAGTACATCGGCCTGATCAATGAAGTGCCGATGACGCTGATCGCGCGCGGCAACTTCCCGGCGGGCAACTTCAAGGAGTTTCTCGACTACCTCAAGAAGAACAAGGACAAGGTGACCTACGCGCATGCGGGCATCGGCGCCGCCTCGCACCTGTGCGGCATGCTTTTCATGAGCGCGATCCAGACCGACATTCTCACCGTGCCGTACAAGGGCACGGGCCCGGCGATGAACGATCTGCTCGGCGGGCAGGTGGACTTCATGTGCGACCAGACGACCAACACCACCTCGCAGATCAAGAGCGGCAAGGTGAAGGTGTACGGCGTCACGTCGCTGAAGCGGGTGGGCTCGCTGCCGGACATCCCGACGCTCGACGAGCAGGGCATGAAGGGCTTCGAGGTGACGATCTGGCACGCGCTCTACGCGCCGAAAGGCACGCCGAAGCCCGCGCTCGACAAGCT
>DASQIG010000148.1:0-3482 GCA_035631735.1 Burkholderiales bacterium
TCGGCGCGCTTGTAGTAGAGCGGCAGGACGCTGTCCTGCAGCAGCTCATAGAGTGTGCGCGCCTCCTCGCGGTCGCGCCGGTGCTGGTCGAGCTGCGGGCTCGCCGGCTTGATCGCCCAGCCGTTCTGGCCGTCGTAGCCCTCGTCCCACCATCCATCCAATATGGACAGGTTGATGACCCCGTTCATTCCGGCCTTCATCCCCGATGTTCCCGACGCCTCCAACGGATGGACCGGGTTATTCAGCCAGACGTCAACACCGGACACCAGGCGCCGCGCGATGTGCAGGTCGTAGCCCTCGATGAAGAGCAGCCGGCCCTGGAACTCCTCCTGCCCGGCCATGTGCACGAGCGTGCGGATCAGCTCCTGCCCGGGCTCATCGGCAGGGTGCGCTTTCCCGGCAAACAAGAAGACCACCGGCCGGTCCTTGTCGCCGATGATGCGGCGGAAGTTATCCAGGTCGTTGAACAAGAGCGTCGCCCGCTTATAGGTCGCGAAGCGCCGTCCGAAGCCGATCGTCAGCACGTTCGGCTTCGCCGGATCGCAGTAACGCAGCAGGCGCTCGAGGTGCGACTCGCTGCCGTGGTTGCGCAGGTGCTGGCGCGAGATGCGATGGCGCAGCATGTGGAGCATGCGCGCCTTGATGTCCTGGCGCACGCTCCAGAAGATGTGATCCGGGATGTCGCGGATCTTCTCCCAGATGCCCGGGTGCCCGAGCCGATGCATCCAGCCGACGCCGAGGAAGCGGTCGAGCACCTCGCCCCATTCCGGCGCGAGGAACGTAGTGACGTGCACGCCGTTCGTGACATAGCCGACCGGGTTCTCTTCCGGCGTCACCTGCGGCCAGAAATCCTTGAGCAGCCGTTGCGACACGCCGCCGTGGATGCGCGAGACGCCATTCACGTAGCGCGCGCCGCGGATCGCGAGCGCCGTCATGTTGAAGTCGCCGCCGGCGGGCGGGCGCGCGAGCGCGGCCAGCTTCTCGGGCGCGCTGCCGAGCTCCCCGAACACGCTCTTGAGGTACGGCAGCACCGTGCTGTCGTTGAACTGGTCGTGCCCCGCCGGCACCGGCGTGTGCGTGGTGAAGACGGTGTTCGACGCCACCGCCTCGAGCGCCGTGTCGAACGACATGCCCTCGGCGACCAGGCTGCGCGCGCGCTCGAGGACGAGGAACGCTGCGTGGCCCTCGTTGATATGGAACACGCTCGGCTTCAGTCCCATCGCGGCGACCGCGCGCGCGCCGCCGACGCCGAGCACCAGCTCCTGCTCGAGGCGTGTGGTGCGGTCGCCGCCGTACAGGCGATGGGTGATGGCGCAGTCGCGGTCGCTGTTCTCGCGCACGTCGGTGTCCAGGAGGAAGAGGCGCACGTGCCCGATGCGCGCCTGCCACACCTTCACGAAGAGCTTGCGCCCGGGGAAGGCGAGCTCGACCGTCAGATCGCCGCCGTCGGCGCGCTTCACCGGCTCGATCGGCAGGTCGCCGAACTCGGAGTCGTGGTACTCGGCCCGCTGGCGACCCTCGGCGTCGATCGTCTGCACGAAGTAGCCCTGCCGGTAGAGGAGCCCCACCGCCACGAACGGCAGCTTGAAGTCGCTCGCCGCCTTGCAGTGATCGCCTGCGAGAATCCCGAGGCCGCCGGAATAGAGCGGCAGGCTCTCGTGCATGCCAAACTCGGCGCAGAAGTACGCGACGAGCTCGTCCTGCTTGAAGCCTCCGCCGCCCGAGCGGAACGGCGGCTCGGCGTGGTACGCATCGAACGCCGCCAGTACGCGCGTGAGACTATCGAGGAACGCCGGGTCGGAGGCGGCGTCGATCAGGCGCTGCTCGTCGATCCTCTTGAGCATCGCCTTCGGGTTGTGCCCGGCGGCGTCCCAAAGCGCGGGATTCAGCCGCGCGAAGATCGAGCGGGTCGGGCGGTCCCAGCTATACCAAAGGTTGTTCGCCAGCTCCTCGAGCCGCGCCAGGCGCTTGGGTATCTTCGGGTTGACTTCGAGCTGGTAGCGGGTCCCGGGCGGCATGACGTCCAAGAGCGACAGCGTTTGCTGCGCTTCACTACTTTCGCTGCCGCAAAGCGGCGGATTCTACCGAAACAATGTGGCCCTGCTGCGGCGGCGCGAGAACACCTTCAACTATGTCGGTGTTCTGAGAATCGACGATCTTCCATCCGGCGTCGGTACGGACCAGGAGATTCATCAGGATCCCCTTGCGGTCCGGCAGCGTTTCTCCCGACGGCCCCTGGTGGCCGGTCAGCTCCCACGATGCGCGCGCGACGGCAACGTCCCGCTTCACGAAGCGGATCATCACGTCGCCGATCCTGAGGCGGCTCTTCCTGAACATCGTGGCATGCGTGGCCATGTGAGCGCGCTTGATCTCCTCCCGGCCCTTCCACCACAAGCCCACGACGTTCACGAATTCGGCATCCTCGGCGAACAACTGCGCAAAGGCCTCCATGTCATGCCGATTCCAGTGTTCGCCGAACGCACGAACCATCTCCTCGATGCTCTGCCGATCGTCCGCCATTCATGGCCTCCTTCGATTTACCAGGTGCCGCTAGCTATCGATCCGTGCGAGCGCTTCCTTGATCTCTTCGCGGTCAGCCGGTCGCACGAGCTTCGCCATCTCTTTGCCATCGCGCAGGAATACGAGCGTCGGCCACAGCTTCACGCCGAACGAGCGCCCGAGCGGCCTGCCGCTCGCGTCGGCGACCTTGATGTGGCGCACGTGCGGATGCGCCGCGAGCGCTTCCGCGATCAGCGGCTGTGCGCGGCGACACCAGCCGCACCACGGGCTGCCGAATTCGACCAGGGTCGCGCCGGGAAGCGCATCGACTTCCTCGCGCTTCGGCTCCGTTTGCGCGTAATCGGTCAACGGTTAGCGGCAACCGCGAGCCTCGCACCGAGCGCAACGAAGATCGCGCCGGTAAGCCGCCGCAGCAGCGAAACGGCTCTGGCATTCGCGCGCAGCCGTCGCGTCGTGCCGCTCGCGAGCAGTGCCACGGCCACGTTTACCACCGTTCCCTGGAGGTCGAACAACAGGCCAAGCACCACGACCTGCGCAACTGCCGGCCCGGCCGCCGGATCGACGAACTGCGGCAGGAACGCGAGGAAGAAGAGCGCGACCTTCGGATTCAGCACGTTGGTGAGCACGGCCTGCGCAAAGACGGTCGCGAGCGACGCGGGCGGCAGCGCCGCGGCTGCGCTTGCGCCTCGCGGACGCCACAGCAGCTGCACGCCGATCACCATCAAATAGAGGGCGCCCGCGATGCGCAGCGCATCGTAGGCGAGCGGCACGGCCGCCAGCAGCGCCGCGAGCCCCAGCGCGAGCGCCGTGATGTGCACCAACGTGCCGGCGCCAATGCCAAATGCCGCGACGATGCCTGCCCGACGGCCGTCGCTCACGCTGCGCGCCGTCACGTAGAGCATGTCCGGCCCGGGCGTGAGATTCAGCGCCAGCGCCGCCGCCATGAAGAGCGCGAGCGTCGC
>DASQIG010000149.1:0-8618 GCA_035631735.1 Burkholderiales bacterium
CGTCTGGGGACGCGAGGACGACATGCGCGGGGGCTACTACCGGCCGATGTACTACCACACGCTCGAGGCGGGCCTCGATGCGCAGGGCGAGCTCACGGCCTGGCGTCAGACGATCGTCGGCCAATCGATCCTCACCGGCACGGCGTTCGAGTCGATGATGGTCAAGAACGGTGTCGACGAGACTTCGGTCGAAGGCGCAGCCAACCTGCCCTATGCGATTCCCAACCGGCTGCTCGAGCTCCACTCGCCCAAGCTCGGGGTGCCGGTGCAATGGTGGCGCTCGGTCGGCTCGACGCACACGGCGTTCTCTACCGAATGCTTCCTCGACGAGGTCGCGCGCGCCGCGGGCAAGGATCCGCTGGCGCTGCGCCGCGCGCTCCTGCGCGAGCATCCGCGGCACCTGGCGGCGCTCGAGCTTGCGGCGAAGCAGGCGGGCTGGGGAAAGCCGCTCGGCAAGGACAAGGCGCGGGGCATCGCGGTCCACGAATCGTTCAACACGGCGGTGGCCCAAGTGGTCGAGATCTCGCGCCGCAAGGACGCGTTCCACGTCGACCGCGTGGTCTGCGCGGTCGAGTGCGGGGTGGCGGTGAACCCCCAGATCGTCGCCATGCAGATGGAATCGGGCATCGGCTACGGGCTCTCGGCGGCGCTGATGGGCGCGATTACCCTTAAGGACGGCGTGGTGGAGCAGTCGAACTTCCACGACTACCCGGTGCTGCGCATGAACCAGGCGCCTCGCATCGAGGTCCATATCGTGCCCTCCCGCGGCAAGCCGACCGGCGTGGGCGAGCCCGGCACCCCGGTGGTCGCCCCGGCGCTTGCCAATGCGCTGCTGGCGCTCAATGGGCAGCCGGTACGCGCGTTGCCGCTTTCAGCACAGGGAATTAGCTTCGGCTGAAGGTACAATGCACCCTTTGCCCAAAGCCCCGCATGCTCGAGAGAAGACAGTACAAGCTCGGTAAGTACGACATCGTGGCGCAGCCCGCGCCCGGTTCCATGCACATGCTGCGCTACACGGTGCTCCTGAACGGCAAGCGCCTCGGGGCGCTGCTTTCTGCGCCCACCGAGTCAGATTGCCGCTTCCTCGAGGCGCCGCCCAAGGTACCGCCGCTCAAGATCTTCTCGGTAACCTACCGGCCGGGCCGCCCGAAGAAGGACGCCAGCCGCAACGCCGAAGGCGGCGAGAGCGGCCCCGTCATCCCCTGGTCGATCAAGGGCCAGCAGCGCTACTAGAAAGCGGCAAATCGTCGTTCCCGCGCAAGCGGGAACCCAGGATTTTCGAGAAAGAAGCTGGACCCCCGCTTTCGCGGGGGAGACGTTTCCGGAGTAGTCAGGTTCCCCGACGGCGCGCCTCGAGCCGCTGCAGCAGCTCGTCCCACAGCGCTTCGCTATCGCGCCGGAAGAAGAGCCCTGCGTCGGGCTCGGCCACGTACCAGTAGCCCGCCTCGAGCTCGGCCGCGAGCTCGCCCGGCTGCCAGCCGACGAAGCCGGCAAAGTAGCGCGCGTCGTTCGGCGTTTTCTCGATGATGCGGTCGACCGTGTCGGCGTTCGCCGTGACGTACAGGTCGCCGAAGAGGTGCACCGCCGCCGCGCCGGGGTTGTGCCGCACGACGGCGAAGATCGAGCTCACCATCTCCGGGCCCCCGAAATACACCGGGTCGACCACCTTCGCCGAAGGCGCGTGCTCCGGGAAGAGCGTCGCCAGCTTCACGCCCGTGGCGCGGTTGAGGATGAAGCCGAAGTGCAGGCCCTCGCCCGCCGGCACGACGAATACCGCAGTGTGGTTGTAAGGACCTTGCAGCTCCGGCGCCGCCACGAGGAGCAGCGGCCGGTCGAGGTCCTGCGCGGCGGCAGCCCCGATGGCGCCGAAGGCGAGCAGCGGCAGCAGGAATTTCTTCAATGGAAGCTCCGCGCGAGCGTGCGTCCGCGCAGCAGCTCGGCGGCCTCGGGCTCTTCCTCGAGGAGCTCGTGCAGCGTGGCCGAGATCTCGTCCACCAGCTCGCGGGTTTCCTCGCCGTCGAGCGCCGGATGGCAGGCGACGTGCGAGCAGGAAAGGTCGTGCTGCACGAGGAAGCCGCATAGCTCCGGATTGCGCCGGAACAGCGTCTGCATCACATCGCGAATCTGCTCGTGAATCGCGTTCATGTGCACCTCCTGGCCCTTTACGCCTATGAAGTTGCCTCTTGTGGGGCGCGAGGGCGATGAACGATTGCCGCTCGTAACGGTGCATTACGCACCCTCCTGACGGGAGGGGCGTGTGATGGGAGGAGCGGTGCAGCAATGCGCATCGCAGTTCACGCCGCGGACGTGCGGAATTCACCTCGCCGCAGAAGCGGGCACAATGCCGGCGTGCCTGCGAATTTGCGCGCCGAGATCGAGGCCCTGCGCGCCTATCTGCTGCGCTACGCCTCGCTGCAGCTGCGAAATCGCGAGCAGGCCGAGGATGCCGTGCAGGAGACGCTCGCCGCGGCGCTCGCCGCCGAGGCGAGCTTCGCCGGGCGCTCGAACCTGCGCACCTGGCTCACCGGCATTCTCAAGCACAAGATCGTGGACGCCATCCGGCGCTCGAGCCGCGAGCGCAGCTTCGACAGCGCCGATGGCGAGGCGAGCATCGAGGACCTGGAGGCGCTGTTCGACGCGACCGGCCACTGGCGCGAGCCGCCGCAGGCCTGGCCCGAGCAGGCGCTCGAGGACAAGCAGTTCCTGCAGGCGCTGGAGAAGTGCCTCGCCATGCTCCCCACGCGCACCGGCCAGGTGTTCCTCATGCGCGAGCACCTGGGCTTCGAGACCCCGGACATTTGTAAAGAACTCGGCATTACCGCGACCCACTGCTGGGTGCTGCTCTACCGCGCCCGCATGGCGCTGCGCGAGTGCCTGGAGAAAGGATGGCTCAGCCGTTGAGGATCACGTGCAAGGAAGCCTCGCGCCTGCTGTCGCAGGCGATGGATCAGGAGCTCCCGCTCTGGGAGCGCGCCCGGCTGCGCCTGCACCTCGCCGTTTGCGACGCCTGCACGACCTTCAGCCGCCAGCTCCGCTTGCTGCGCCGGGCGCTCGGGCGCCTGCTCGACTAGCTAGACCATCTCTTTGACTTGCATGCCGGTGCGGGCGGAGAGCTCGTGCACGATCACGCCTTCCATCGGGTCCACGTCCCTCTCCCACGGCGCGCGCTCGATCATGCGCCGCGTGTCGGCGAGCCCCGCCTGCCAGCGCGCGCGGATGCCCGCGGGCGTGAAGTCGATGTCCTTCAGGTAGTCCTCGCTGTCGAGGGTCGGCGCGAGGAGCCGCACGACATGCATGGTGGTGCCGCAGCCCCACGTCTCGAGCTCGCGGCAGCGCATGGTCCCGCGCGCCTCCGGCGGCAGCAATGCCGCGAGCTCGCGAATCACGTGCCGCAGGCGGTGGATCTGCTTCTGCCGAGCGATGTGGCTGTCGGCGCGGCTCGCGTACTGGATGTCCTTCTGCCGGCCCATCACCTGCCAGATCGACTGCGGCTCGACGCCGGTCGGCTGCCAGACGTTGACGCTGAAGATGACGGAATCGCGACGCGGCTTGTCGTCGAGCACGGCCTCGATCGGCGTGTTCGAGTAGACGCCGCCGTCCCAGTAGGGCTCGCCGTCGATGCGGATCGCCGGGAAGGCCGGCGGCAGCGCGCCCGAGGCCATGATGTGATCGAGCATGAGCACCGCGTCGCGGCTGTCGAAGTAGCGCATGCTGCCTGAGCGCACGTTCACCGCGCCGACCGTGAGGCGCACGCGCTTGGCGTTGAGGCATTCGAGGCTCACCAGCTCGCCGAGCGTCTCGTGCAGCGGCTCGGTGCTGTAGTACGAGGCGGCGTCGAGTCTCACCTGCGCGTACACGCCGCCGAAGGCGGGCGTGCGCGGCACGAAGAACGACTCGATGCCGCGCATGAAAATCGACGCCATCGCGAACGGCGTGGTCTGCTCCACACGGCGCCAGAACTCGCGCAGCCGCGCGATGCGGTTCTCGGCCGTGTTGCCCGCGATCAGCGCGCCGTTGATCGCGCCGATCGACGTGCCGATCACCCAGTCGGGCTCGACGCCTGCCTCGTGCAGCGCCTGGTACACGCCCGCCTGGTAGGCGCCGAGCGCGCCGCCGCCCTGCAGGACGAGCACCACCTGTCCCTTAGCGTGGGGATCCGTAGAGCGTCGCGGTGCGTTCATTCGTGGTCTCCCCGATTTGCAGCCGCGCGGCGAGGGCCGCCGCCGCGACAAGCGTAGCGCCGATCCCGCCGACGCACGCGCCCCAGCCGTAACGATCGTACAGCACGCCGAGCGCCGCCGCGCCGGCTAGGCCGCCGAGAAAATAGCTGGCGAGATAAAGCCCGCTTGCGGAGCCGCGGTCCGTCGTGGCGGCGCGGCCGACGAAGCCGGTGGCCGTCGCCTGCGCGAAGAACGTGCCAACGCCGATCAGCGCCAGCCCAAGAATCATCGAATAGAGCTGCGCCGCGAGGACCAAAGGCAGACCCGCGATGGCGAGCGCCAGCGCACCCCACATCGTGGGCCGCGTGCCCCAGCGCGCCACGGCGCGGCCGGCGAGCGGCGTGGTCACGATGGACGGCGCGAACACCAGGTACACCAGACCGAGCGCCATCATGCCGAGACCGAGCGGCGGACGCACCAGCACGAAGTTCACGTAGGTGAACGTGCCGATGAACGCGAACAGGATCAGGAAACCGACAGCGAAGGCGGCGCGCAGCCGCGGGTTGCGCAGATGCTCCGCCCAGTACGCGAAGGGCGAAGCGGCCGGCATGGCCGCAGGCGGCGTGCGGGCGAGGCCCAAATACACGAGCGCCGCGCCGGCGAGGTTCAGCAGCGCGAAGAGATAAAAGTTGCCGGCGAGGCCGAGATGGTCCACCGCCGCCGCGGCCGCCAGCCGCCCGAAAAGATTGCTCGCCACATTGCCGGTGATGTAGGCGGCGAACGCGCCTGCGGTTTCCGCGGCGCTGCACTGCTCGGCGAGGTAGGACAGCGTGAGCGCGAACGCCGTGGACATGAAGAGGCCCTGCAGCACGCGCAGGGCGGCGAACGTGCCGAGCCCGGGCGCATGCGCGAGGAGCACGGTCGGCAGCGCGAGCGTCGCGAGGGCGAGCATCACGCCCCGGCGGCGCTCGATGTGCCGGCTGTAGAAGGCGACGCCGAGACTGCCGAGCGCCATGCCGAGTGTCGCCGCATTCACCGCGAGTCCCATCGCCGCCGGGCGCACGTGGTACGCCGCGGCGAGCGAGGGCAGGATCGCCTGGGTGGCGAAGAGGTCGACGAGCGTGAGGAACGCCGTCGTGGCGATGAGTCCGGAGCGCGCGCCGACGCGCATGGCTACATCATTTTCTCGTGCATTTTGTCGGCGACCGGAAAGAGGTCGACCGAGATCAGCTTCGCCGGCACTTTGCCGTGGTTCTGCCACCAGTGTGAGGTGCCGTCTCTCTCCGGCGCCACGTCGCCCGCCTTGTGCACGATCGGCACGGCGCAGCTGCTCGCGTCGGCGCCGTCGCCGAAACCATTGATCACGATGTTGGCGCCTTCGGCAGCGAGGCGTTGCGCGATACCGAGGCCGATTCCGGACGTGGAACCGGTGACGAGCGCAGTCCGACCTTTGAACATGGCGACCTCCTCCGAATGCGCGTCAGTCGGAGATCGCTGCGCTTACTTACACCGCTTCAGCTGCGCTTCAGGACATGCCCGGGCCGCGCGCCGGTCGGCTTGCCGTCGCGCCAGACGATCGCGCCGTTGACGATCACGGTCTCGATGCCCTTCGCCGGCTGGATCGGCGCCGCGAAGCTCGCGCGCTCGTCGATCTCGCCGGCGTCGAAGATGGTGATATCGGCCGCCATGCCGGGCTTGAGCACGCCTCGATCCGCGAGGCCGAAATTGCGTGCGGTGAGCCCGCTCATCTTGTAGACCGCCGTCTCGAGCGGAAAAAGCCCGAGGCCGCGCGCGTAGTGGCCGAGCACGCGCGCGAACGTGCCCCAGAGGCGCGGATGCGGCGAGGCGTCGTGCGGCAGGCCGTCCGAGCCGATCATGGTGTGCTCGAAGGCGAGGATGCGCTGCACGTCGGCCTCGCTCATGGAGAAATAGATCGCGCCGGCGGGACGCAGCTGGTCGATGCCGAGCCTGAAGTCGCGCCGGATCTCGTCGAGGTCCATGCCGGCGACTTCCGGATGCGGCTTCGACCACGTGACGAGAGTCTTGGTCGCGGCGGCGGCGCGGCTCGCCGAGAGAATCGTCGAGGAGGCGCAGTACGGATAGCAGTCGAGCGCGATCCGCTGGCTCTTCATGCGCGCCTCGATGAGCGGCAGCGTCTCCTCCGAGCGCCCGTGGTTCGCGGCACCTGCGACCTTGTGGTGCGAGATCACGACCGGCACGCCGAGCTCGCGGCCGATGCGGAACGTCTCCTCGAGCGACGCGAGAACGTTGTCGCCCTCGTCTCGCATGTGCGTCACGTAGAGGCCCTTGCGCTTCGCGAGCGGCCGGCACACCTCGACGACTTCCTCGGTCGGCGCCGCGTTCGCCGGCTCGTAGTAAAGGCCGGTCGACACGCCGAGCGCGCCTGCCTCGAGCGCCTCGTCGGCGAGCTCGCGCATGCGCGCGGTTTCGTTCTTCTTCGCCGGCCGCCCGAGGTGATCCATCGTCTGCACGCGCAGCATGGTGTGCCCGACGAGGAGCGCGCAATTGGTCGCCGGCGGATGCGCCGCGAGCTCATCGACATAGTCGCGGAAGGTGGCGAAGCGAAACCAGTCGCCGGCGTCGTCCAGGAGATCGAGCGGCGGCGTCACCGGCGCGCGCATGCCGCGGGGCGCGGGCGCGAGCGAGCAGCCGCAGTTGCCCGCCACCACCGTGGTGACGCCCTGGCTCACCTTGGGCGCCATGTCGGGCGCGGAGAGCATCAGCCGGTCGTCGTGCGTGTGCGCGTCGATGAATCCAGGCGCCACGATCCGGCCGCTCGCGTCGAGCTCGACGTCGGCCCGCGCCCCCTCGAGCCGTCCGATGGCCGCGATGCGTCCGTTGTTGACGGCGATGTCAGCCTCGTAGCGCGGCGCGCGCGTGCCGTCGACGACAGTGGCGTTGCGGATCAGCAAATCGTAGTCCATGCGCGAATGCTACCCTTGCCGCCCGTGCGACTAAGTGAAATAACCGGCGCCGAAGCGGCTCGCCGCCTGGCCGCGAGCGAAACAACCTCGGAAGCGCTCGTCCACGCCTGCCTCGAGCGCATCGCCGAGCGCGACGAGCAAGTGCGCGCGTGGGCGTTCATCGACCGCGCGGCCGCTCTCGCGCAGGCGCGCGCGCTCGACCGCATGCCGCGCCGCTCGCGCCTGCACGGCGTGCCGTTCGGCATCAAGGACATCATCGACACGGCCGATTTGCCCACCGAATACAACTCGCCCATCTACCGCGGGCACCGGCCGCAGGCAGATGCAGCGTGCGTGACGCTCCTCAAGCAGGCGGGCTGCGTGATCCTCGGCAAGACCGTCACCACCGAGTTCGCCAACAACCATCCGTCGCAGACGCGCAACCCGCACCACAGTGCGCACACGCCCGGCGGCTCATCGAGCGGCTCGGCCGCCGCGGTCGCCGACTTCATGGTGCCGCTCGCGCTCGGCACGCAGACCGGCGGCTCGGTGATCCGGCCCGCCGCCTACTGCGGCACTTATGCGATCAAGCCGAGCTTCGGCGCGATCAACCGCGCCGGCACCAAGTTCCTCGCCGAGTCGCTCGACACCATCGGCATCTTCGGGCGCAGTGCAGAAGACTTGGCGCTGGCGCTGGAGGTGCTCACCGGCCGCACCCCGACCTCCAACAGCCGCAAGCCGCGCATCGGCTTGTGCCGCACACCGCGCTGGCCGCTCGCCGATCCGGCAGTGCAGGCGACCGTGGAGCAAGCGGCGCGAACGCTGCAACGAGCCGGCGCCGCGGTGCGCGACTTCGAGCTGCCGGCGGGAAGCGCCGATCTCTTCGACCGGCACAAGGTGATCATGGGCTACGAGACGGCGCGCGCGCTCGGCTGGGAATACTGGAACCACCGCGAGCAATTGAGCCCGACGCTGCGCGCGCGGCTCGACGAGGGATGGAAGGTGCCGCGGGAGGACTACGACGCGATGCGCGAGCTGGCGCGACGGCTCCGCCGCCAGCTGTCGGCGGCGCTGCGCGAGGTCGATTTCCTGCTCACGCCGAGCGCGCCGAGCGAAGCGCCGGCGTCGCTCGCGAGCACCGGCGACCCGGTCTTCAACCGCGCCTGGACGCTGCTCGGCGTTCCTTGCGTGACCCTGCCGCGCGGCAAAGGCGCGCACGGCCTGCCACTCGCCGTGCAGCTCGTCGGCGCGCATGAATCCGACCTGCAGCTTCTCGGGTGGGCCGAGTGGGTTGCAAAGAATTCGGAGCCGGGGTCGTAACCATCGGGTCGCCCACCGACCCCTGAATAATCACGACCTGGCTCCGAATTCCTAGCGGCGAGCGCTAGCCGCAAGCAGCTCGCGGCGGATCTCCCAGAGCTTCGCTTTCACGCGCGCCGCGTTCTCCGGGCCCATGCGCAGCAGGATCTTCTGGCCCGCGGAGCGCGTCTCGAGGTCCGGGTCGGCGAATTCGTAGAGCACGCGCGGGCGCAGG
>DASQIG010000150.1:0-4963 GCA_035631735.1 Burkholderiales bacterium
CTCGCGACCGGCCGAGTGAGCCCGGGCATCTACGTGGTGCTCTCGGGCGCGATCCGCGTCACCGGCCGCGACGCCCACGGCCATGACATCGCGGTGACCGAGCACGGCCCGGGGAGCTTCTCGGGCGAGGTGAGCCAGCTCTCCGGCAAGCCGTCCTTCGTCGATGGCGTGGCGGTGGGCGCGACCGACACCCTCGAGATCACCTCCGAGCAAGCGCATGCGCTGCTCGTCGCCGAAGCCGCGCTCGGCGAGAAGCTGATGCGCGCCATGATCCTGCGGCGCGTGGGGCTGATCGAGGCGGGCGCAGGCGGGCCGGTGCTGATCGGGGCGGCTTCCTCGCCGGATGTCGCGCGCCTGCGCAGCTTCCTGAGCCGCAACGGCATTCCGCACCAGCTGCTCGATCCCGCAACCGACAGCGACGCGCAGGCTTTCATCGCGCGCTATGCGCCGGAGCCCGGGCAACTGCCGCTCGCGGTGTGCCCGAACGGCGAGGTGCTGCGCAATCCGGGCGAGACCGAGCTTGCGCGCTGCATCGGCATGCTCGATGCGGGCGCCGCCGATGCGGTGTACGACGTGACCATCGCGGGCGCCGGGCCGGCCGGCCTTGCGGCGGCGGTGTACGCGTGCTCGGAAGGGCTGTCGGTGCTGGTGATCGACGCGCGCGCCTTCGGCGGCCAGGCCGGCGCCAGCGCGCGCATCGAGAACTACTTCGGCTTCCCGACCGGCATTTCCGGCCAGGCACTCGCCGGCCGCGGCTACACGCAAGCGCAGAAGTTCGGCGCGCGAATGCTCATCCCGATGGAGGCGGTGCATCTCGATTGCGAGCCGGGTGAGCGGCGCGAGCCGATGATGGTGCGCCTCGCGGACGGCCGCACGGTGCGCTCGCGCACCGTCGTGATTGCGTCCGGGGCGCGCTATCGCCAGCCGGACTGCGCCAACTTGAAGGCGATGGAGGGTCGCGGCATCTGGTACTGGGCTTCGCCGATCGAGGCGCGCATGTGCGCCGGCGAGGAGGTGGTGCTGGTCGGCGGCGGCAACTCCGCCGGCCAGGCCGCCGTTTTCCTTGCCGCGTCCGCGAAGAAGGTGTGGATGCTGGTGCGCGGCCCGGGGCTCGCGGCGAGCATGTCCAAATACCTGATCGACCGCATCGCGGCGACGCCGAACATCGAGCTCCTCACGCGCACCGAGCTCGTCGGTCTCACCGGCTCGCACGAGGCGGGCATCGAGACGCTGACTTGGTCGCGCAATGAATCGGGAGAGCGCGAGACGCGCCCGATCCGGCACGTGTTCCTGTTCCTCGGCGCGGACCCGAGCACCGACTGGCTTAAAGAGTGCGACGTGGCGGTCGACGACCGCGGCTTCGTCACGACCGGCGAAGATCCCGCGCTCTCGCTGCAGACCACCGTGCCGGGCGTATTCGCGATCGGCGACGTGCGCGCGGGCTCGGTGAAGCGCGTCGGCGCGGCGATCGGCGAAGGCGCCGCGGTCGTGTCGCAGATCCACGCTTTTCTCGCCCGCCCAACCGCGACCGTAGCGCGACAGCGGCACGCCGCATGAGCACGCGCAGCTTCGAGCTTGCTGTGCCGGTCAGTCCGACCGACCACGTGCTCGGCCCCTCGCACGCCCCGCTGACGCTCGTCGAATACGGCGACTTCGAATGCCCGAACTGCAAGCAGGCGGCGCCGGCGGTGAAGCTGCTGCTCAAGCGCTTCAGCGGCCGCGTGCGTCTCGTCTGGCGGCAGTTTCCGCTGGAGGAAGTGCATCCGCACGCGCTGCAGGCTGCGCTGGCGTCGGAAGCCGCGGCCGGGCAGGGCAAGTTCTGGCCGATGCACGATCTGCTGTTCGACAACCAGCAGCACCTGAAAGTCCCGCAGCTCCGCGGCTACGCCGAGCGGCTCGAGCTCGACATGGTGCGCTATGACGCCGACATGGCGGACACCGTGTACCTGCAGCGAGTGCGCGAGGACATCGAAAGCGGCGCGAAGAGCGGCGCGCGCGCAACGCCCACCTTCTTCCTGAACGGCGTCATCGCCGACGTCTCGGGCGGGATGCAGCGCCTCTTCGACAGCGTGGAAGCGGCGCTGCGCCGCTGAGGCCGGTCAGGTCGGCACGGCCTGCTCGCCGACCGGCAGCCTGCGGATGCGCTTGCCGGTCGCCGCGAAGATCGCATTGGTGAGCGCGGGCATGACGCACGCGGTAGCGGTCTCGCCGATGCCGCCGGGCGCCGCGGTGCTGTCGACGATATGCACGTCGACCTGCGGCATCTCGTTGATGCGCAGCACGCGGTAGTCGCCGAAGTTGGTCTGCTCGACGCGCCCGTCCTTAAGCGTGATCTCGTCAAATAGCGCCGCCGACAGCCCGTAGACGATGCCGCTCTGCATCTGCGCGCGCACCGTGTCCGGATTCACCACCGGCCCGCAATCCACCGCGCACACGATGCGCCGCACGCTGACTTCGCCTTTCGGTGAGACCTCGACTTCCGCGACCTGCGCCTGGTAGCTGCCGAAGGCCGACTGCACGGCAATGCCGCGCCCCACGCCCTTCGGCAAGGGCCGGCCCCAGCCCGCCTTAGACGCCGCGAGCTCGAGCACCGCTTTTGCCCTCGGGTCGGCGATGGCCCGTCGATACGCGACCGGATCCTTTCCCGCGGCGGCGGCGAGCTCGTCCATGAAGCTCTCGACGACGAAGACGTTGTGCACCGGGCCGACGCCGCGCCAGAAGGCGGTCGCTATGCCGCGCGGCTCGTGCTGCACGTACTCGACGAGCATGTTGGGGAACGCGTACGGCGTCTCGGCCGCGCCTTCGACGGTGTCGCCGTCGAGCCCCTTCTGAAAGAACGGCGGCGCCCATCGCGCAATGACCGAAGAGCCGGTCAGGCGATGGCTCCAGGCGACCGGCGTGCCTTGCGCATCGAGTCCGGCGGCGAACCGGTCGTGGAAGGCCGGCTTGTACATGTCGTGCTGGACGTCGGTCTCGCGCGTATAGACGAGCTTCACCGGCCCATCGACCTGCATCGCCAACTGCACCGCGCGAACCACACCGTCCACCTCGAGGCGCCGGCCGAAGCCGCCGCCCAGCAGGTGGTTGTGCACCGTGACCTTCTCCGGCGGCAGCCCGGTGACCTTGGCCGCGGCTGCCTGCACGCGCGCCATCACCTGCGTGCCGGTCCATATCTCGCAGCTGTCCTTGCGCAGGTGCACCGTGGCATTCATCGGCTCCATGGTGGCGTGCGCGAAGAACGGCACCCCATAGACGGCTTCGACGCGCTTGGCCGCGCCGGCGATCGCCTTGCCGAAGTCGCCTTCCTGGCGGGCAATCGCGCCTGAGCCGCTCGAGGCGGCTTCCATGTCGCGCAGGATGTCGGCGGTGCTGAGCCTCGCATTCGGGCCGTCATCCCATTCGATCTTGAGCGCCGCGAGCCCTTTCTTCGCCGCGCCCATGTGATCGGCGACCACCGCGACGGCATCATCGAGCCGCACGATCTGACGCACGCCCTTGACCGATTTCGCCGCCGCGTCGTCGACACTGCGGAGCTTGCCGCCGCTCACCGGTGAGATGGCGATCGTGGCGACCTTCATTCCGTGCACCTTGGCGTCGATGCCGTACTGCGCGGTGCCATTCACCTTGCCGGCGATATCCAGCCGCTTCGCCGGCGTGCCGATCAGCTTGAACTGCTCGCGCGGCTTGAGCGTGACGCTGTCGGGCTTCGGCACCGGCAGCTTCGCGGCGTCGGCGACGAGCGCGCCGTACCTGAGCCGCCGTCCGCTCGCCGCATGGATCACCGCGCCCTTCTCGGCGCGGCACGATGCAGGATCGACCTTCCAGCGCTGCGCGGCCGCCTGCACGAGCATGGTTCTCGCCACCGCGCCCGCGCGGCGCATCGGTTCCCAGGCGCCGCGGACCGCGTTCGAGTTGCCGGTCGCCTGGATGCCGCCGAGCAACGGATTACCGTAGTAGCGCTCGTCGGGCGGGGCATGCTCGACGCGCACCGACGAGAGCGGTACTTCGAGCTCCTCGGCGATCAGCATCGGGATGGAGGTGTAAGTGCCCTGGCCCATCTCGACGTAGGCGACGATCATGGTCACCCGGCCGTTCGCGTCGATGCGAATGTACGCGTTGGGCGCGAAGCTCTTGTCGTCGGCTGCACTCGCGGGGCCGATCGCCGCGGGCAGGTTGAACGCGATGACCAGCGCTCCGCTGGACTGCAGGAAACGGCGGCGTGTCGTATTCACGACTGTTTCCTCTTGGCGAGAGACTGCGCGGCGTGCTTGATGCCTTCGCGGATGCGCACGTAGGTGCCGCAACGGCAGATGTTCCCCGCCATCGCCTGGTCGATGTCCGCGTCCGACGGTTTCGGATTCGTGGCGAGCAGCGCCGAGGCGGACATGATCTGTCCCGACTGGCAGTAGCCGCACTGCGGCACTTCGCGCGCGAGCCACGCGCTCTGGATCTCGCGGCCGGCGGGCGTCTTGCCCACGGCCTCGATGGTGGTGACCGCTTTGCCGGCGACGCTCTCCACCGGGGTGATGCAGGAGCGTATCGGCGCTCCGTCGAGATGCACCGTGCAGGCGCCGCACAGCGCCATGCCGCAGCCGAATTTCGTGCCGGTCATGCCGAGCACGTCACGCAGCACCCACAGGAGCGGCGTATCGCCGTCGACATCCACGTTGTGCACGCTGCCGTTTACTTTGAGCTGATAGGCCATGATTTCCTTTCGAAGGTGCTAGCGACATTCGACGCCAAGCGCGACCGCACTATGTCAGGTGACACGCCGTTTTTTGCCGTTGTCGCAATAGAATTCGCTATCGAAACCTGGATTGCGCCCGGCGGCACGTTGATCACGATTCGCCCGATCAGCGCGGCGGACTACGACCTCGAGCAGGAATTCGTGAGCGGGCTCTCGCCGGCGACCGGGTACCAGCGCCTGATGTCGGCTAGGCGACCCTCCGCCGAGGAGATCCGG
>DASQIG010000151.1:0-2899 GCA_035631735.1 Burkholderiales bacterium
GTACCAGTACATCGTCGAGGGCGCGAAGCGCAAGGGCGCCCCGGTCGACTGGATCGTGCTCGAGCCGGTGATCGGGCGCATGAGCGGCGTCGGCATCGCGCGGCATGCGGCGCACCCGAATGCGGCGCTGCTCTTCTACGAGTTCATGCTCTCGCGTGAGGCGCAGCAGCTCCTGCTATCGCTCGACTACGTGCCGACCCTCGCCAGCCTGCCTTCGCCGCTCGCGCGGCGCCGCTACCAGCTCATCGACCCCGGCCGCGCGATGGACGAGCACGACAAGTGGCAGAAGTCCTTCGAGGACGTGATCGTCAAGCGCAGCGCCCAATGAAAATAGGGACAGTCCCTATTTTTCTCATTGCGCTCGCGGCCCACGCGCAGTCGCTGCCGGACCTCGCGCATTATGCCGGCCCGGATCGCGAGCAGCGCCTGGTCGCGGGCGCGAAGCAGGAGGGAACGCTCCTCTTCTACACCACCTTCCCGCCCGAATACGCCAGCCAGCTCATCGAGCCGTTCGAGCGCCGCTACGGCGTCAAGGTGAACTACTGGCGCGCACGCTCGGAGATCATCCTGAGCCGCGCGCTCGCCGAGGGCCGCGCGGGCAGCGCTACCGCCGACGTCATCACCACCATCTCGCCGCAGCTCGAGGCGCTGCGGCGCGAAGGGTTGCTGCAGGAGGTCCGCTCGCCCTACCAGCAGGATCACGCGGACTTCGCGATCCCCTCACACCGCGAATGGGTGGCGACGCTGCAGCATGTGTTCGTCCATGCCTACAACACCGACAAGGTGCGCAAGAGCGACTTGCCCAAGCGCTTCCAGGACCTGCTTGCGCCGAAGTGGCAGGGCAAGCTCGCGATCGAAGGCGACGACCACGAGTGGCTCTCGTCCGTGATCGCCGACATGGGCGAGGCCAGTGGCATCCAGCTCTGGCGCGAGCTCGTGGCGACCAACGGCATCTCGGTGCGTAGCGGTCATCCGCTCCTCACGAGCCTGGTCGCCTCCGGCGAGATACCGCTGGCATTGACCGTCTACCAGTACAGCGTCGAGCAGGCGAAGAAAAAGGGCTCGCCGATCGACTGGTTCGTGATCGAGCCGGCGGTGAGCATCACCAACGGCATCGCGGTGCCGAAGAAAGCGGCGCACCCGCACGCCGCGCTCCTCTTCTACGACCACATCATCAGCATCGAGGGCCAGCGGATCCTCGCCAAGATCGGCTACGTGCCAACCCATCGGCAGGTCGAGTCGCCGGTGAAGGGTGTGCGGCTGAAGCTGCTCGACGCGGCGACGCTCCTCGACGAGCAGGAGAAGTCCACTCGCCTCTTCGAGCAGCTGATCCTCAAAGGCGCGGCGCGCTAGGCGCGCTTGCGCAGGAAGACGTGCAGCGCGCGCTCGCCGGCGACGTGCTTCGCACACTCGTAGCCGAGCGCATGCAGGTCGATGCCCTGCCAGAGCGGCTCGCCGCCCCCCATCAGCACCGGCCGGATCGCAAGATGCAGCTCGTCGATCAAACGCGCCTGCAGATACTGCCGGACCGTCGCGACGCCGCCACCGAGCCGTACGTCGCGCCCGCCCGCCGCCGCTTTCGCCTGGTCGAGCGCGGCGTGGATGCCGTCGGTGACGAAGCGGAACTCCGTGCCGCCTTTCATCCTGAGCGGCGCGCGCGGGTGGTGCGTGAGCACGAAGACCGGCACGTGATACGGCGGCTCCTCGCCCCACCAGCCGCGCCAGCTCTCGTCGGGCCACGGCCCGCGCACCGGCCCGAACATGTTGCGCCCGAGGATCCAGGCGCCGAGGTTGGCGAAGCCCTGCTCCGCCATGGCGTTGTCCGTGCCGATCTCGCCGTCGTCGCCCGTGCCGTGCATCTTGCGAAAGAGGCGCGTGGGGAAGAACCACTGCATCAGCTCGGGCCCGCGCACGCCGAGCGGGTTCTGCAGGCTCTGGTTCGGCCCGGCGCCGTAGCCGTCGATGGAGACGGCGAAGCTTTGTACGCGCAATCTGGACATCAGGTCGTCTCCTTGGACCGCTCTAACAATCGCAGCCAATCGCGCGCGCCGGCGTCGAGCGGGCTGTCGTTGTCATCGCTGCTGATGATGCGTGCGGCCGCTGCCGCAGAAAGAGCAGCGGAGAAGTTTTCGGCCGAACATAGCGGCTACCTCCTGAGGATTAGCCGAGCTGAGACTCGTCCTGCCACACCTCGGGACGCGCGAGCTTGGCGCCGGGCCACTGATCGAAGCGCGAACGCGCATACGAGGGCGGGTAGTCGATCTTGATGCCGTAGCGCTCCGCGGCGTGCCAGACCCAGCGCGGGTTGTCGAGGAACGCGCGCGCGAGCGCAACCATGTCGGCCTTGCCGGTGGCGATCACTTCTTCCGCGTAGTCGACGTCGGCGATCATGCCGACGGCGCGCACCTTGATGTCGACCGCGTGCTTCACTTTTTCGGCGAAGGGCATCTGGTAGCCCTGCGTCACCGGCGGCATCTTCTGTCCCGCGACGAGCGCGGCGCTCGAGACGCAGACGTAGTCGAAGCCCAGGCGCTTGAGCTCTCTCGCGAAGCCGACTGCGTCCTCGGGCCCGAGGCCGCCCTCCGCCCAGTCGTGCCCGCTGATGCGCGCGCCGAGGGCGCGATCCTTCGGCCACGTTTCGCGCAGCGCCGCTGCGACTTCCAGCGGAAACTTGAGCCGGTTGGTGCCGTAGGCGTCCGTGCGCTGATTGGAGAGCGGCGAGAGGAACTGGTGGATGAGATATCCGTGCGCGGCGTGCAGCTCGGCGACATCGAAGCCGATGCGCTTTGCGCGCAGCGCCGCCGAGACGAACGCCTCGACCTGCTGGCGGATCTCCGGGACGGTGAGCTCGTGCGGCACGTGCCAGCCGGGGCCGTACGGCAGCGGCGACGGCGCGACG
>DASQIG010000152.1:0-4638 GCA_035631735.1 Burkholderiales bacterium
CGTCGCGCGCGAGTGCGAGGTGTGGTGGAACGGCGGCGCCTACGCCGACATCGGGCCGCGCGTCACGCAGAAGTCCGGCTTCACCGCGCCCGGGCCTTACGACGTCCAGGACGTCGCCATCGACTCCTACGCGATGTACACCAATCTGCCGCCGGCAGGCGCGCTGCGCGGCTTCGGCATCCCGCAGCTGGTGTGGGCCTACGAGAGCCACACCGACATGATCGCGCGCGAAATGGGCGTCGATCCGGTGGAGTTCCGGCGCAAGAACCTGTTGCGTGAAGGCCGCCCGCAGGCAACCGGCACGCTGATGCGCGACGCCGCGATCGAGAAAGTGCTCGAGCGCACCGCCGAGCTGCTCGACTGGGGCAAGCCGTTCGACCGCGGCAGCGGCACGCGGCGCCGCGGGCGCGGCATCGCGATCGGGTTCAAGGCGTGCATCGCCAATACGACGTCGCTTGCCGCCGTGAACGTCAATGCCGACGGTAGCAGTACCGTCTATGTAAGCACCGTGGACATGGGCCAGGGCTCGGACACCGCGATGGCGCAGATCGCGGCCGAGGTCCTGGGGCTCCCCGCGGAGGCCGTGACCGTGGTGCATTCGGATACCGACGTCACGCCGTTCGACATGGCGACGCTCGGCTCGCGCTCGCTCTTCCATACCGGCAACGCGGTGAAGCTCGCCGCCGAAGATGCGCGCGCGCAGCTCGACGCGTTGCGCAAGCAGCTCGGCCTGGCGGCGCAGACGCCGATCGCGGACATTTTCAGGAAGAAGTACGGTATGCGCGCCGGTTCCGTGACCGGCGTCGGCAATTTCATCCCGCCTTACACGCCGCCGGACGAGAACGGGCAGTCGGACAACGCGACGCCGTTCTGGATGGTCGGCGCGACCGGTGTCGAGGTCGAGGTGGATACCGAGACCGGGCGGGTGCGCGTCACGCGGTTGATCAACGTCGCGGACGTCGGCACACCGATCAACCCGCGCATTGTCGAGACGCAGCTCTCGGGTGCCTCGATCATGCAGCTCGGCTTCACGCTGTTCGAGAAGATGCTGTTCGATGGCGAGGGACAGCTGCGCAACGCCTCGCTCGCCGAGTACAAGATCCCGGGGCTCCTCGACCTGCCGGCCGAGATCGTGAACGAGGCGGTCGTTGCCGAGCAGCGCACCGGCCCGTTTGGCGCGAAGGGGGTGGGCGAGACCGCCACGTTCGGCGTGTCCCCGGCGGTCGCCAACGCGGTGCACGACGCGATCGGCGTGCGCATCACCGAGCTGCCGCTCAGCCCGCAGGCGGTGTACGAGGCGCTGCAGCGCAAATGAGGCGCGCGGTCCAGTTCACGCTGAACGGCGAGCGCGTCGAGGCGCAGGTGGCGCCGCACGAGACGCTCGTCGAAGTACTGCGCGAGGAGTTCGGCCTCTACGGCGCGCGCGAAAGCTGCGGGCAGGGCCTGTGCGGCTGCTGCACGGTGCTGGTCGACGGCGTCGCGGTGTCCGGCTGCCTCTACCTCGCGACGCTCGTGGAAGGCGCGCAGGTCGAGACGGTTGAGCGCAGCGCGACGCTCGATGAAGTGCAGGAGGCGTTCATCGAGCGCGCAGCGTTCCAGTGCGGCTTCTGCACGCCGGGCTTCGTGCTGATGACGCGGCAGCTATTGGCCGAGAATCCCGATCCCACGGAAGACGACATCCGTCACTACCTCTCGGGGAATCTCTGCCGCTGCGCGGCCTACCCCGAGATCATCGAGGCGGTGAAGCTTGCCGCGAGGAAAAGAAAAGCGGCCTAGCAGGAATTCGGGGACGGAGCCCGAATCCGCTCAGCTTTCGAAGAACTCTTTGACCTTGTCGAACCAGCCCTTGGCGCGCGGGTTGTGGCGCGCGCTGTCCTGCTGGCTGATGGCTTCGAACTCGCGCAGGATCTGGCGCTGGCGCTCGGTGAGGTTGACCGGCGTCTCGACCACCACGTGGCAGAAGAGGTCGCCCGGCGACTGGCTCCTCACCCCCCTGATGCCCTTGCCGCGCAGGCGGAAGTTGCGGCCGCTCTGCGTTTCGGCAGGGACGCGGATCTTGGCCGAGCCGTCGAGCGTCGGGATGGAGATCTCGCCGCCGAGCGCCGCCGTGGAGATGGAGATCGGCATCTCGCAATGCAGGTCGTCGTGGTCGCGGGTGAAGACCGGGTGCGGCTTGATGTGCACCTGCACGTAGAGGTCGCCCGGCGGGCCGCCGTTCACGCCCGGCTCGCCCTCGCCCGAGAGGCGCACGCGGTCGCCTTCGTCGACGCCGGCGGGGATCTTCACTGCGAGCGTCTTCTGCAGCTTGATGCGGCCGCTGCCCGAGCACTGCACGCACGGGTGCGCGATGATGCTGCCCGAGCCGTGGCAGCGCGGGCAGGTCTGCGCAATGGAGAACGGGCCCTGCGAGACGCGCACCTGGCCGGCGCCGCGGCAGGCGGGGCAGGTCGTGGGCTGCGTGCCGGGGCGCGCGCCGCTGCCCTTGCAGATGTCGCAGGTCGACATCGCCGGGATGCGGATCTTGGTCTCGAAGCCGTGCGCCGCCTGCTCGAGCGAGATCTCGAGGTTGTAGCGCAGGTCCGCGCCGCGGAATACCGTCGAGCGGCCGCCGCGCGCGCCGCCGAAGATCTCGCCGAAGATATCGCTGAAGATGTCGCCGAAGTGCCCGCCCATGCCGGCGCCCGCGCCGGCGGCGGCGTGCGGATCGATGCCGGCGTGGCCGAACTGGTCGTACGCCGAGCGCTTCTGCGGGTCGCAGAGCACTTCGTAGGCTTCCTTTGCCTCCTTGAAGTGCTCCTCGGCGCGCGGGTTGTCCGGATTGCGGTCCGGATGCCATTTCATGGCGAGGCGCCGGTAGGCCTTCTTCAGGTCTTCTTCGGCCGCGTCACGGTTGACGCCGAGCACATCGTAGTAGTCGCGCTTCGCCATTCAGCCTTCCCACACAAACGAACGGGCCCCGCGCGGAGCCCGTGCGTCACTCCATGAACCGGCGGACCCTCAGCCCGCCTTCTTGTCCTTCACCTCGGTGAACTCGGCGTCGACGACGTTCTCGTCCTTCTTCGCCTCGCCGGCCGCCTCGCCACCGCCGCCAGGGGCGCCGCCGCCCGCGGCCGCCTGCTGGCTCTCGGCGTACATCTTCTCGCCGAGTTTTTGCGCGGCTTGCGCGAGCGCCTGAGCCTTCCGGTCGATCTCGTCCTTGTTTTCGGACTTGAGCACGCCCTCGGCGTCCTTGATCGCGGCCTCGATCTTCTCCTTGTCCGAGGCCTCCAGCTTGTCGCCGTATTCCTTGAGCGAACGGCGCACGGAGTGTACCAGCGCCTCGCAGGCGTTGCGGGCGTTGACCAGCTCGAGCTGCTTCTTGTCCTCGGCCGCATGCGCTTCGGCGTCCTTCACCATGCGCTGGATCTCGGCTTCGGTGAGGCCGGAGCTCGCCTGGATCTTGATCTTGTTCTCCTTGCCGGTCGCCTTGTCCTTGGCCGATACGTGCAGGATGCCGTTCGCGTCGATGTCGAACGTCACCTCGATCTGCGGCATGCCGCGCGGCGCGGGCGGAATGTCGGTCAGGTTGAACTGCCCGAGCGACTTGTTGCCCGAGGCGACGTCGCGCTCGCCCTGCAGCACGTGGATGGTCACCGCCGTCTGGTTGTCGTCCGCGGTCGAGAACACCTGCGTCGCCTTGGTCGGGATCGTGGTGTTTTTGTTGATGAGCTTGGTCATCACGCCGCCCAGGGTCTCAATACCGAGCGAAAGCGGCGTCACGTCGAGGAGCAGGACATCTTTGACGTCGCCCTTCAACACGCCGGCCTGGATCGCGGCGCCGATGGCGACCGCCTCGTCCGGGTTCACGTCCTTGCGCGGCTCGCGGCCGAAGATCTCGCGCACCGTGTCGATCACCTTCGGCATGCGCGTCTGGCCGCCGACCAGGATCACGTCGTTGATCTCGGAGACCTTGATGCCGGCGTCCTTGATCGCGATGCGGCAGGGCTCCACGGTGTTCTGGATCAGCTCATCCACCAGCGATTCGAACTTGGCCCGCGTGATCTTCATCGTCAGGTGCTTGGGCCCCGACTGGTCCGCCGTGATGTAGGGCAGGTTGATTTCCGTCTGCTGCGAGGACGAGAGCTCGATCTTCGCCTTCTCCGCCGATTCCTTCAGGCGCTGCAGCGCGAGCACGTCCTTCGACAGGTCGAGCCCTTGGTCCTTCTTGAACTCGCCGACGATGTAGTCGATCAGGCGCTGGTCGAAGTCCTCGCCGCCGAGGAAGGTGTCGCCGTTGGTGGAGAGCACCTCGAACTGCTTCTCGCCCTCGACGTCGGCGATTTCAATGATGGAAATATCGAACGTGCCGCCGCCCAGGTCATAGACGGCGATCTTCGAGTCTTTCTTGAGCTGCTTGTCGAGCCCGAACGCCAATGCCGCCGCGGTCGGCTCGTTGATGATGCGCTTGACATCCAGCCCCGCGATGCGGCCGGCGTCCTTGGTCGCCTGGCGCTGCGAGTCGTTGAAGTATGCCGGGACGGTGATCACCGCCTCTTTCACTTCCTCGCCGAGATAGTCCTCGGCCGTCTTCTTCATCTTGCGCAGGATTTCCGCCGAGACCTGCTGCGGCGCGATCTTCTTGCCGCGCACCTCGACCCA
>DASQIG010000153.1:0-2405 GCA_035631735.1 Burkholderiales bacterium
TTCGTCGTCGCCTTCGGCGGCGAGCTCTTCACCGAGCGCACCCGCTTCCTCAACTTCGTCCACGACCTCAACCTGCTGGCGGCGCTCGGCATCCGGCTGGTGCTGGTGCACGGTGCGCGGCCGCAGATCGAGGCGGAGCTCAAAGCCAAGGGCGTGCGCTCGCGCTACGCGCAGGGGCTGCGCATCACCGACGAGGCCGCGCTCACCGCGGTGAAGAACGCGGCCGGCGTGCTGCGCATCGAGATCGAGGCGGTGCTCTCGCAGGGCCTGCCGAGCTCACCCATGGCGGGCGCCCATATCCGCGTGAACTCCGGCAACTTCATCACCGCGCGGCCGATCGGCGTGCGAAAGGGCATCGACTTCCAGTTCACGGGCGCGGTGCGCAAAGTGGATGCGGCCGCGATCCACGGCGCGCTCGACGACGGCGAAGTGGTGCTGGTCGCGCACGTCGGCTATTCGCCCACCGGCGAAGTGTTCAACCTCGCGTGGGAAGACGTGGCCGAGAACGTCGCCGCGGCGCTGCGCGCCGAGAAGCTGCTGATGTTCACCGATCGCCTGCCGCTCGACCAGCGCGGGCAAGTCGTCAGCGAGCTCACCGCGCACGAGGCCGAAGCGCTCATGAAGAAAGGCGACCTCACTGCCCAGACGATCCGGGCAATCGAGCACGCGGTGCGCGCGCTCGCCAGCGGGGTGCGGCGCGCGCACCTGCTCTCGCGGCGAGTGCCGGGGTCGCTGCTGCTCGAGCTTTTCACGCCCACCGGCGTCGGCACGATGATCAGCGCCGATGCGCTCGAGAAGCTGCGGCCGGCGCGCATCGAGGACGTCGGCGGCATGCTCGCGCTGATCGAGCCGCTCGAAGCCGACGGCACCCTGGTGAAGCGAAGCCGCGAGCTGCTGGAAGCCGAGATCGGCAACTTCGTCGTCGTGGAGCATGACGGCGCGATCCGCGGCTGCGCGGCGATCTATCCATTTCCCGACGCCAAGAGCGCGGAGTTCGCCTGCCTCGCAGTGGCGCCCGAATATCGAGACGCCGGCTACGGCGAGCGCCTGCTGCATGCCTGCGCGGAGCGGGCCAAGGCGCTGAAGCTGCGCAAGCTCTTCGCGCTCACGACGCACGCCGCGCACTGGTTCCTCGAGCAGGGCTTTCGCCCCGCGGACGTCGCGGCGCTGCCCTCGCAGCGCCAGGCGCTCTACAACTGGCGGCGCGGCTCGAAGGTCTTTTTGAAGCGCATATAATCAGCCGATGCCCCGGATGGTGAAGTGCGTCAAGCTCGGCCGCGAGGCCGAGGGCCTGGAATTCCCGCCGTACCCCGGCGAGTTCGGCAAGCGGATCTGGGAGAACGTCTCCAAGGAGGCCTGGCAGCAGTGGCTGCGCCAGCAGACCATGCTGGTCAACGAGAACCGCCTGAACCTCGCCGATCCGCGCGCGCGCAAATACCTGATGGAGCAGACCGAGCGGCATTTCTTCGGCGCGGGCGCCGACGTCGCCTCGGGCTACGTTCCCCCCGAGAAGTGAAGCGCATCGCCGAGCTGTGGGACGACTCGATCGTCCCGGCGCTGACGGAATACATCCGCATTCCCGCCAAGTCGCCGCATTTCGACCGCGACTGGCAAAAGCACGGCTACATCGACGACGCCGCGCGTCTCGCGGCGCAATGGTGCGAGCGCCACGCGGTGCGCGGCATGCAGCTCGAGATCGTGCGGCTCGAAGGGCGCACGCCGTGCTTGTTGATCGATGTGCCCGGCACACAAAAGTCTGCCGACACCGTGCTGCTCTACGGGCATCTCGACAAGCAGCCGGAGATGACCGGCTGGCGCGCGGGGCTCGGCCCCTGGACCCCGGTGGTGCAGGATGGAAAGCTCTATGGTCGCGGCGCCGCCGACGATGGCTACGCGGTCTTCTGCTCCCTCGCGGCGTTGCGCGAGCTGCAGGAGAGCAAGCGCCCGCACCGGCGCTGCGTGATCCTGATCGAGTGCTGCGAGGAGAGCGGCAGCTACGACCTGCCGGCGTACCTCGAGGCGCTCGCGCCGCGCATCGGCACGCCCTCGCTCGTCGTCGGCCTCGACTCGGGCTGCGGTAATTACGAGCAGCTCTGGGGCACGACCTCGCTGCGCGGCCTGGTGAACGGCGTGCTCACCGTCGAGGTGCTCGGCGAAGGCGTGCATTCCGGCGACGCGAGCGGCGTGGTGGCGTCGAGCTTCCGCATCGCGCGCGCGTTGCTCGACCGCATCGACGATTCCGCCACCGGGATGGTGAAAGACGCCGCGCTGCATGCCACGATTCCCGATGAGCGCAAGCACCAGGCGCGCAATGCGGCGAAAGTGGTCGGCGAAGAAGTGTGGCGCAAGTTCCCGTTCGTCGACGGCATGCGCCCGATGGCGAGCGACATCGCGGAGCTCGTTCT
>DASQIG010000154.1:0-4949 GCA_035631735.1 Burkholderiales bacterium
GGGTGGTCTTGCCCGAGCCGGTCTCGCCGCAGACGATCACCACGGAGTGGCGCTCGACGGCGGCGCGGATCTCGTCGCGGCGCGCGACGATCGGCAGCGCCGGGTCGTAGCGGATGCGCATATCCGCCGCGCATCCTAAGCTAGCGCCTCGCGTTACACCGCGGCAGGAACGGTAACAGTCGGGCCACAGCCGCCTGAGTGGGTTCCAGATGCTCTACGATGCCGGTCAATCCCTACACTGCGGATCCGAGCGTGTTCGAAGGATCAGGCTTCCAGGCGAAGTACGACGTTACGGCGAAGCAGCCCGGCGACGTGAAGCCGGGAAACCGCTATTTCGGCTTCGACTGCTCGGCCTGTCATGCTCGATTCGCGGTCTGGGACGATCCCGGAGCCGGCGCCAAACCATTCACCACCAAGCGCCCGTGCGTCTTCCGCGTCTCGTGCCCATATTGCCGAGCTGATCGGCTCTACCGTACTGACCAGGTGCAGCAGTTCCGGGCATGAACCAGCGTCAGCGTGAATCGGCCCCGAACAGGCTCTCTACATAGCGCGCCACGAGGTCGACTTCCAGGTTGACGCGCTCGCCCCGTCCCAGCCGGCCGAGCGTAGTTACCTTCTGCGTATGCGGAATCAGGTAGGCGTCGAAGCGCTCGCCCTCGACGCGGTTCACGGTGAGACTCACGCCGTCGACGCAGATCGAACCCTTGCGCGCCACGTAGCGGCGCAGCTCGCGCGGCATGCGCACGCTGAGCACGCCACTCGCGAACGCCAGGACTTCCCCGACGCCGTCGACGTGGCCCGTGACGAGATGGCCGCCGAGGCGCTCACCGAGCGCGAGCGACTTCTCGAGATTCACGCCGGCGCCGATGCGCTCGAGGCCCGCGGTCAGCGCGCGCGTCTCGGGCGAAACGTCCGCGGTGAAACCGCGCTCGGTGAGCGAGGTGACGGTAAGGCAGACGCCCTGGACGCAGATCGAGTCGCCCACCCGCACGTCCGAGAGGTCGAACCCCGCACTTTCGATCTCGAGCGGGGTGAGGCGCACAACCCTCCCCACGGCCTGCACGATGCCGGTAAACATGCCGCTGAGGGTAGCGCAAAAGCGCGGTCTGACTGCTAATGCGCGACGAGGCGATGGTTTGCGTCAAAGCTCAAAGCAAACGGCGAGACGATGAGCCACAATCCGAGCGCGAGATGAAGCCATTCCATGCCCAGTTGATCGCAGGTGAAGCAGAAGTGGGCCGCGAGCGCGAGCGACAGGCCGCAGATGGCGGCATTAGCCGTTGCGGCATCATGCGTCGCGTAATCGGCGATCCAGGGCGACACGGCGAGCCACAGGCCGAGCGCGAAGCTCGCCCAGTCCTGCCAACCCCGCATCTCGGTGAACGGAGTGCTCATAAAACGCCTTCGCTTCGACACCTAGCAAGGGTCGTGCGTTCTGGCATCCGCCGTAGCGTCCAGTCGAAATGCGCGTAGACGTGCAACGACAGGTCGAAATCATCGGGGCGGCATGGGGGCTCGGCGGGCCGGAGCCGGGGTGCGCGGAGGCGCCGGAAGCGCTGACGCCGCTCCTCGTCGCGGAGCTTGAGCGTGCCGGCGTGGCGGTGCGCGGCGGCCCCATCCTCCGGCCCTCTACGACCGAGCGGCGCAAGCAGCTCGCTGTGAGCAAGCTCTGCGGGCTGCTTGCCTCCGCGGTAGCGGATTCGATGCGCCGCGGCCGGCTGCCCTGCGTGCTCGGCGGCGACCATAGCTGCGCCGGCGGCACATGGACGGGGGTTGCGCGCGCGACGAAGGGCGCGCTCGGCCTCGTCTGGGTGGACGCGCACATGGATGCGCATACGCCGCGCACCAGCCACACCGGGCGGCTGCACGGCATGCCGCTCGCCTGGCTGCTCGGCCAGGACGACGACCCGCTCTACGGCCTCGCCACCGGCGTGCTCGAGCCGCAGCACGTGGCGCTGATCGGCGTGAGGAGCTACGAGCCCGAGGAGCGCGAGCGACTCGAGCGGCTCGGCGTGCGGGTCATCTACATGAGCGAGATCGCAGCGCGCGGCATCGACGCCGTGCTGGACGAAGCGTTCGCCATTGCGAAGCGCGGCACGGCCGCCTTCGGCGTCAGCGTCGACCTCGACGTGGTGACGCCGGAGGAAGCACCCGCCGTCGGCACCCCGGTGCCGGGCGGCGTCACGGGCGCCGAACTCTCGCGCGCGCTGGCGCGCATCGGCGGCCGGCCGGATCTCGCGGCGGTGGAGCTTGTCGAGTACAGCCCGCGCCTCGATCCCACGGGCCGCACCGCGCGCATCGCGGTCGAGATCGCGCGCGCCGCGCTATGCGGGACGCGCCAGCAGGCGCAAGTCGTCTCCTAGCCGTTCCAGCGAAACAAGCCGCAGCCGCAGGCGCGCATCCAGGGACGCGAGCGCCGGCAGATCGAGCATGCCCTGCGCACCGTCGCCGAGGAAGCTCGGGTTGAGGTAGAGCAGGAACTCGTCGACGCAGCCCTCGCGCACGAGCGAGCCGTTCAGCCGGAAGCCGGCTTCGACGTGCAGCTCGTTCACGCCGCGCTGCGCGAGCAGCTCGAGCATGCGCGGCAGATCGACCTTGCCCTGCGGGTTCGGCAGCGCGATCACCTCGGCGTTGGGCAGCGCGCCCTCCCGGCCGGCGAAGACCAGCACGCGCTCGCCCTGCAAGATGCGCGCATCGCGCGGCGTCTCCAGGCGGCTGTCGATGATTACCCGCAGCGGCTGGCGCGGCGTATCGACTTCCCGCACCGTGAGCTGCGGATCGTCGGCGCGCACCGTGCCGATGCCGGTGAGGACCGCACTGGCGCGCGCGCGCCAGCGATGGCCGTCGCGCCGCGCTTCGGGGCCAGTGATCCACTGCGAGCGCCCATCGGCGAGAGCGGTCCGGCCATCGAGCGTGGCGGCGATCTTCATCCGCACCCATGGTCTGCCCCGCGTGACCCGCGAGACGAAACCGATGTTGAGCTCGCGCGCCTCGTCCTCCAGCAGCCCGTGCTCGAACCGGATGCCGGCGGCGGCGAGCGCTTCGGCGCCGCCGGCGGCCTCGCGATTGGGATCGCGCATCGCAGCCACCACGCGCGCCACCCTTGCCTGCACCAGCGCCGGCACGCACGGCGGCGTACGCCCGTGGTGGTTGCACGGCTCGAGGTTCACGTACAGCGTGGCGCCGGCTGCGTCGACACCGCGCAGCGCCAGCACCTCGGCATGCGGGCTGCCGGCGCGCTCGTGCCAGCCTTCGCCGATGATCGCTTCGCCGCGCGTCACCACGCAGCCGACGCGCGGATTCGGCGTCGTCGTGTACATGCCTTTCGCGGCGAGCTCGAGCGCACGCCGCATCATGGCGTGGTCGAAGGCGGAGAAAGTCACTTGCGTCGCTTGCGCGGCGACTTCACTTCCTGGACGGCATCGCGGAAATCGTCCGGCGATTCGAACTGCCGGTACACCGAGGCGAAGCGGATGTAGGCGATCTTGTCGAGCTTGGCGAGCTCGCGCATCACGAAGTCGCCCACCCGCGTCGTGGACACCTCGCGCTCGCCGAGCGAGCGCAGCCGCTCGATCACGCGATCGACCGCGCCTTCGACCTCATCGGTCGCGACCGGGCGCTTCCTCAGCGCGAGCATCATGCTGCCCATCAGCTTCTCGCGATCGAAGTCGCTGCGGCTGCCGTCCTTCTTCACGAGGCGCGGCATCTTCAGATCGACGCGCTCGTAGGTGGTGAAGCGCTTCTCGCAGCTCGTGCACTTGCGCCGCCGGCGCGTGGTGTTCGCCTCGACGTTCGCCCGCGTGTCGATGACCTGGGTTTCCTCGGAGCCGCAGAAGGGGCATTTCATGGGTCGGGCAGGCTGGCACTATGGGCCTCCAAGCCTCTGTTCAGCCAGCCGGGGGCAAGTATATCGCCCGCCTTCGCGCGGCCCGGTAGCTAACCACCACCGTTGGGCGCATACTTTTCACGGCATCAATCAGACGGGATCGGGAGGTCAGATGAGGCTTTTCCTGCTCGCCGCCGCAGCGATGGCGATCGCCGGCTGTGGCTCAGCGCCCAAGAATGATGCGGCGGTCGGACCCTACGCAACCGATCAGGCAAAGATGAGCGCGGTCGAGCACTCCGCAGCCCGCGTCGGCGTACGAGTCATCTGGCTGAACCCGCCGCAGAAACCTGCCGCGCCGGCCGGCGGCGGCTAAGCGCTACCTGGCCGCAGCGCTAGCTGCGGTTAGCGAATTTCGCCGTGCACTCGCCGATGGGTTCCTGATACACCACCGGTTCCCACTCGACGTGGACGAGCGCTGCATGGTGGGCCACGATCCGGTAGCGCGTGCACGGTGCAGCGTCTAGCTCCAGGGTGCGCACGTGCTTCTGCGGAGCGCCCTCTACCGAATCGCTGCTGAAGTGCACGACCACCGTATGCTTGCCGGGCTGAACCGGAATGCCGTACTGGCGCCGAGCATCGACCGGAATTTGCCCGTCGACCTCATGAATCAGCACCGGGATCTCGCGGCGTGCCGCGCTGGGGGTGCCGGGCTCGAAAACCGCATACGGCTGTTCGTACGCAGGCGGGGTAGCGCAAGAAGCCGCGAGGCCGGCGAGAACCATAGCTTGCAGGGCGAGGCCGGAAACCCGAATTGGACGGCTGGACATGGATGGGGGCCTTTCCTTTTGCGGTGCGACGCCGCCGATTCTACGCCCCGCAACCGAGCGCGATGCACCGTAGTGCAGCGCAGCATTGTTGCGCTTTCGCGTCTTCGCTGTTGCCTTGTCGGAAACGTATGAGCATACTTGCGACCGTTTTGTGAAATAAGTCATAGTAGGTGCCGCGCTAACACACCGAAGTGCTTTGGCAGCGCCACGAGCGCTACGCAGCGAAACCAGGACGTCGGCCCAATCGGACCGAGTCCCCAGGGGAGAGGAAAAATGAGAACTCAGCTTCGCCGCAC
>DASQIG010000155.1:0-5265 GCA_035631735.1 Burkholderiales bacterium
GAGCTCGTGCTGATCGCCGAGCTTGGCTACGAGCCGTTTTTTTTAACCGTGGAAGACCTGGTCCGCTACGCCCGCTCGCGCGGCATCCTGTGCCAGGGTCGCGGCTCGGCGGCGAACTCGGTGGTGTGCTACGCGCTCGGCATTACCGCGGTGGATCCCGCGCGCATGAACATGCTGTTCGAGCGCTTCGTCTCCCGCGAGAGGAACGAACCGCCGGATATCGATGTCGACTTCGAGCACCAGCGGCGCGAGGAGGTGATCCAGTACGTCTACGAGAAGTACGGCCGCGCGCGCGCCGCGCTTGCGGCCACCGTGATTTGCTATCGACCGAAAAGCGCTGTGCGCGAGGTGGGCAAAGCACTGGGCATCCCCGCCGATGAAGTCGACCGGACGGCGAAGAGCTTCGCGTTCTGGGACCCGCCGATCCCGGCGGCCAACACCTGGATGCAGTTCGCGCAAATGTTGAGAGGGTTCCCGCGCCATTTGTCGCAGCATCCGGGCGGCTTCGTCATCTCGCGTGGCCCGCTCGCCGAGCTCGTGCCGATCGAGAACGCGGCGATGCCGGAGCGCACCGTGATCCAGTGGGACAAGGACGACCTCGAGGCGCTCGGTCTGCTGAAGGTCGACGTGCTCGGCCTCGGCATGCTGTCGGTGATCCGGCGCGCGCTCGAGTTCGTCGGCAGGCCGATGCACGAGGTGCCGCCGGAGGACCCGGCGGTATACGCGATGATCCAGAAAGCGGACACCGTCGGCGTCTTCCAGATCGAATCGCGCGCGCAGATGAGCATGCTGCCGCGCCTGAAGCCCGAGAACTACTACGACCTCGTCATCGAGGTCGCGATCGTGCGCCCCGGTCCGATCCAGGGTGGTATGGTGCACCCGTACCTGCGTCGCCGTCGCGGCGAAGAGCCGATCACCTATCCGAGCGAGGCGGTGAAGCAGGTGCTGGGGCGCACGCTCGGCGTGCCGATCTTTCAGGAACAGGTGATGCAGCTCGCCATGGTCGCCGCGGGATTCACGCCGGGCGAGGCGGACCGCTTGCGCCGCTCCATGGCGGCATGGAAGAAGCGCGGAGGGCTGGAGCACTTCGAGGGCAAGCTCAAGGAGGGCATGCAGCGCTACGGTTACAGCGCAGAATTCGCCGATGCGCTCTACCGGCAGATATTGGGCTTCGGTGAATATGGGTTTCCCGAGTCGCATGCCGCGAGCTTTGCGCTGCTCGTCTATGTCTCCTCGTGGCTGAAGTGCCATCATCCGGCCGCTTTCTGCGCGGCGCTGCTCAACAGCCAGCCGATGGGCTTCTATGCGCCGGCGCAGCTCGTGCAGGACGCGCGCCGCCACGGCGTCGAGATCCGGCCGCCGGATGTGAACGCGAGCGAATGGGATTGCACGCTCGAAGGCGCGGCAGTGCGCCTGGGGCTGCGCATGGTCGGCGCTCTGGCGGAAGCTGCAGGCAGGCGCATCGCTGGCGCCAAGCCGTTTTTGACGCTGCACGAGCTGCAATTGAGCCGCAAAGATCTGGGCGCGCTTGCCGCCGCGGGCGCGCTACAATCGCTCGCCGGCCATCGGCGGCGCGCGCACTGGGCCGCCGCCGGCGCGGCGCGGCGCGCGCCCTTGGATGTGCCGGGGCGGGAAAGCCTCCCCGACCTGCCGGCGCCGGGCGAAGGTGCCGAGATCGTCGCGGACTACGCAAGCCTCGGCCTCACGCTTGGGCGCCATCCGCTCGCACTGCTGCGCTCGCGCCTGCGGCGCATGCGGCTCATCGATTCGAGCGCCCTGCGCGAGCTGCCCCATGGTGCTACCGCGGCGCTGGCGGGGCTCGTCACCTGCCGGCAGCGCCCCGATACGGCGAGCGGCGTGGTGTTTGTCACGCTGGAAGACGAATCGGGCAACGTCAACGTGGTGGTGTGGAACCACCTTGTGGAGCGCCAGCGCCGCGAACTGTTGGGCGCGCGGCTGCTCGGCGTGCACGGCCGCATCGAGCGCGACGGCGAAGTCGTGCATTTGGTCGCACAGCGGCTCGTCGATCACAGCGCGCTGCTCGGGCCCCTGGCGACGGCCTCGCGCGATTTCCATTAAGCTGTCCGCAGATGAACGCGACCGCAGTCGGCATCCTCGATCTCATCGCCACGCGCCGCGAACGGCGCGCGGCGCGCGATCTGCCGGCGCTCGCCGAGCTCTTCCGGCGCCTTGCGGCCTGCGCGGCGCTCGAGGCGGACGACACCGAGGAGCGCATCTGGGGCGTGTGGATGCATCATCCCCACCGCGCGGCCGCCGCGCTGCTGGATGCCGCCACGCGCGACATCGCCGCCAGGCGCTATGACATCGCCGAGACGCGGCTCACGGCGCTGCTCCGCGCCGCTCCTCTGTATGCTGAGGCGTGGCACAAGAGGGCGACGTTGTACTACCTGCTTGGCCGCGACGCCGAATGCCTGCATGACATCCGGCGCACGCTCGAGCTCGAGCCGCGGCATTTCGCCGCGATGCTGCACTTCGCCGAGATCCTGCTCGGCGAGGGCGCGGCCGCCGAAGCGCGCTATGCGTTCGCCGCGGCGCTCACGCTCCATCCGCACCTGCCGCGAGCGCGCGACGCGCTCACTGACAAAGCCTGACCGGCCGCGCGGGGTCCCCCCCTATAATCCCGGCGCATGGACGTGCCCAGCTACAAAGTCACTGTCGCCCGCGACCTCGAGGACCTGATTCCGGTCTTCATGAGCAACCGCAAGAAGGAGCTCGACACGCTGCGCGTGGCGCTCGCCGCGGCCGACTTCGAGCAGCTGCGGCAACTCGGCCACCGCATGAAGGGCGTGGGCAATTCCTACGGCTTCGCCCACGTCTCCACGCTGGGCAAGCAGATCGAGGACGGCGCGCGCAGCGGCGACCGCGCCGGGCTCGACGCGCGCATTCGCGAGTACGCCGACTACCTCGCGAAGGTCGAGATCGTGTACGAATGAGTCGATGCGCGTACTGATCATCGACGATGACCCGGACCTGAGGAGCCTCCTCGGCCATTACATCAAGCAGCGCTGGCAGGACGCCGCGATAGACGAGTGGGACCCGCTCGAGCGCGACGTCCCGGGCGCCGACTTCCCGCTCGGGTCCTACCAGGCGCTGATCCTCGACTACATGCTCGGGCGCGGCGACGGCCTCGAGTGGCTCGCCAAGCTCAAGCAGCGTCCTGACTGCCCGAAGGTCCTGTTTCTCACCGGCGCAGGCAACGAGTCGATCGCGGTGCGCGCGATGAAGGCCGGCGCGGATGACTATCAGCGCAAGCAGGAACTCACGCGCGAACGGCTGCTCACCTCGCTGCACGAGCTGACGGCCGCCGAGAGCGAAAGGACGGTATCGCGCGAGCTCGCCGCGCGCATGGAGGCGCATTCGCTCGGCGCCAAGGTGCGCATCCCGGGCATCAAGGTGCTGCGGCTGATCGGCGAGGGGGGCATGGCGCGGGTGTATCTCGCCTCGCGCGAGGGCGACGACGACCCGCTGGTCGTCAAGATCCTGCGGCGCGAGGTGCTCAAGAACAAGACCGCGCTGCAGCGCTTCATGGAGGAGTACGCGCTGGTCGAGCGCATCCAGAGCCGCCACGTGGCGCGCATCTACGACCATGGCCAATCCGAGGAGCACGCCTATCTCGTCATGGAGTTCTTCGAGGGCGGCGATCTCATGAAGCGCCTCGCGGGCCAGGCGCTCGACCCGGCCGAGGCGATGCGCGTATTCCGCCAGCTGATGTTCGCGCTCGGCGACATCCACGAGAAGGGCATCCTGCACCGCGACCTCAAGCCGCAGAACCTGATGTTCCGCCAGGACGGCACGCTCGCGATCCTCGATTTCGGCATCGCCAAGCACATCGATGCGATCGACCGCACCAAAGAAGGCGAGGTCCTCGGCACGCCGCGCTACATGAGCCCGGAGCAGGTACAGGGGCGTGCGCTCGACCTGCGCACCGACATCTACAGCGCCGGTGTGCTGCTCTACCAGATGCTCACCGGCCAGCACCTCTTCGAGGGCGAGACCGCGGTGGAAGTGGCGCTGCACCACCTGAATACCTCGCCGCCCGCGCTGCCCGAGGACCTGCAGGCGTATCAGCGCCTGCTCGACAAGCTGCTCGAGAAGGACCGCGAGGCGCGCTTCAGGAACGCCGACGAGGTGATCGGCTTCCTCGCGCGCAAGCTCGAGCAGGGCTCAGCGCCCGCCGACCGCACGATGCGGCTGCACTAGGGAAGCTTCGCCCAGATTGAGCGCAGCTGGTCGGGCAGGTCCTTGGGAGAGAAGGGCTTCGAGATCGTGCCGGCTGCGCCGAGCGCCACCAGCTCGTCCATGTCGCGCTGCGTCGCCTTCGCCGTGATGAACACCACCGGCAGCGACGCGGTCTCCGGCAGCTGCCTCATCTTGCGAAACAGCGTCGGCCCGTCCATGCCGGGCATCATCCAGTCGAGCATCACGAGATCCGGGCCGAATGCCCTCATGGTGTCGATGGCGCGCAACGGGTCGGTGACGATCTCGACCGTCATCTTGCCCACGCGCTCGAGCGACATTCGGACGATGCGCTGGATGTCCTCGTCGTCCTCGACGTAGCAGATGCGCACGAGCGGCCGTTCAGGCATGGCGCGGTAGCTCGAACCAGAAGGTGGTGCCGCCGCCCTCGCGGTCCTGGAAGCCGATGCGGCCCTGCATCATCTCGACCAGGCGCTTGCAGATCGCAAGGCCGAGGCCCGTGCCGCCCTTCTGCCGCGAGGTGGTGGAATCGGCCTGGTTGAAGCGTCCGAAGACGCGCGCCCGGAACGCCTCGGGAATTCCGGGGCCGCGGTCGTGCACCCCCACGCGCAGGCAATCGGCAAGCTCCTCGGTGGTGATCTCGACCACCTCGCCTTCGGGCGAGAACTTGGCGGCGTTGGAGAGCAGGTTGGTCATCACCTGGAGCAGGCGCTTATGATCGGCCGTGACCTCGCGCGGCGAAAGCTCACCGTGCGCCTCGAAGCGCACCTTGAAGCGGTCGCCGAAGCCCTTGTTGAGGACCATCGCCTCGCGCACCAGCTCGTCCACGCGGATCACTTCCGGGTTCAGGGTCAGCTTGCCCGACTCGATTTTCTCGATGTCGAGGATATCGTTGATCAGGTCGAGCAGGCGCTGGCCGTTTCGCTCCGCGACCTCGGTGAGCTCGGCCACGTCCTTGGGCACCTCGCCGAGCACGCCGGCGTTGATCAGCTGCAACGAGCCGATGATCGAGGTGAGCGGCGTGCGCAGCTCGTGCGAGAGCGTCGA
>DASQIG010000156.1:0-2344 GCA_035631735.1 Burkholderiales bacterium
TAGCGCAGGAATTCGCGGAGCCGCGGCTCCACCGCGGTGCCGGGCTTGCGGTTGAGATAGATGTAGATGTTGCGCACCAGCGGATAGCTGCGGTCCTGGAAGGTGCGCTCGCTCGGCGTCACCGCCGCAGCGTTTGCACGCGGCGCGAGCGCGATCGCCTTGATGCCGGCGATGCCCTTGGCCTGCGGCATCACGGTCCAGGCGATGCCATAGCGGTCCTTGGCGAGCTCGTTGGCGAGCATCGAGCGCAAGCCGAGGCGCTGCTCTCGCCGGTCCTCGCCGGCGATCATCTTGCTGCCGGTCTCGACGTACTCGCGGTAGTTCGGATTCCACTTGTCGCCGTTGCCGAGCACCTTCCACTGGAAGAAGCGCGCGGTGCCGGAGGGCGCGTGGCCATAGGTCTGGATGGGCTTGTCCGCCCAGTCCCCCGTGAGGCCGAGCTGGCCCCAGGTGCGGAGGTTTGCCTCGCGGCCGCGGCCGAGCGACGGCGTCCACTCGAAGCCGTTCATGCCGGCGGTGCGCTCGGCGCCGAAGATGCCGTCGAGCTGCGCCAGCGTAAGGCTCGCGATCGGATTGTCCGTGTGCACAAACACGACCGGCCCATTGGACTTGCCCTCAACGTCGAAGGCGCCGGAGGCGACGCCGATCTCGGTGGGCGGGTAACCGTAAACCTCGTAGAAAGCGAGCGCCTCGGTGAGCGCGGGCTCGCCGCCGTCCGGGCCGAGATCGGCCACGCCGGTGACGAGCGCGGGGATGGCGGCGTCGCTCGTCGGCAGCTGGTCATCGAACGCGATGCCCGGATGGAGGCGGCGAAAGCCTTCTTCCCAGAGCTTGAGGACGCCGCCGAGGCCGAAGCCGAAGTTACGGATGGTGCCGGCGACTTGCTGTTGCGGCTGGTAGCGCGGCAGGGCGGAGAGATCGAAGCCCGCGGCGGCGCACGGCGACGTGAGCGACAGCGTCGCGAGAACCGCTAACGACCAGGAACCCCCTCCACGCATGGAGGAGGAGTGTTGCGGGGAAGCCTAAAGCAGTCCTGAATGGCTCCTGAACGGGCGTTCAGGAAGTCTCGGCGAGCGAATGCGCGATGGGTTCGGCCGCGGGCCGCGGCTCGGCGCCGGCAGCGGCCACGCCGGCCGGAATCTCGACTACGACGCGCAGGCCGGCGCCGCTCGGCGTATCGGCTGCGTAGATGCGGCCGCGATGCAGCTCGGCGATGCTGCGGCAGATGGCGAGCCCGAGGCCGCTGCCCTTTTCGTCGCGTGCGTAGCTCGGGAAGCGCACGAAGCGCTCGAACATCTGCCGGCGCTGCTCGGCCGGCAAGCCGGGGCCCTGGTCATCGATGCTCACGCGCCAGACGCCGTCCGCGTTTTCGGACGTCAGTTTCACTTCGCCGTCCGGCGGCGAAGCCTTGAGCGCGTTCGACAGCAGGTTGAGCAGGAGCTGCCGCATCCAGCGCGGGTCGAACGCGGCGCACGGCTCGCCGCGATGGCTGTAGGTGAAGCGGCAGCCCTGGTGCTCGGCGAGCACCGCCGCGTCCTGCGCGAAGCCCTGGGCGAACCGCCCGATGTCGTTCACCGCCACCTCGAGCCGGATCGCCTGCGCGTCGGCGCGCGCGATGAACAGCAGGTCTTCGATGATGCGGTTGGCGCGCGCGAGCTCCTCGAGCTGCACCTGGACCGCTTCTCGCTGCCCGGGCGCCAGGCCGCCGTCGATGACCAGCTTCTCGGCGTGCAGGCGCACGAGCGAGAGCGGCGTCTTCAGCTCGTGCGAGGCCTCGGCGGCGAAGCGCCGGATCTCGCCGAAGGACGCTTCCAGCCGGTCGAACATCTGGTTGAGGAGCCGGGCGAGATCGGTGATCTCGTCCTTCACGTCCGCCACCGCGATGCGCTCGCTCAGGTTGTCGGAGCGGATGCGGTTCGCCGTCTCGCGAATCAGGCGCACCGGCCGCAGCACGATGTTGCTGAAGCCGAAGCCGATGGCGACGCTGACGAGCACCATCAGCGCCAGCAGCGCCGCGCAGACCTGCACGTACCCCCGCATCAGCTGCCTGACCTGCCCCAGCGGCGTCGCGATGTTCACGTCGTAGGGCGGCAACAGGAACTCGCCGACGCGCAGCTCGCCGATGTCACCGGGCTGCACGTTGAAGACGCGCTCGCCAGGCACGTCGGGCAGGTGCGCGCCGTGCAGGTTGCGCGAGCTGAAAATGATGTCTCGCTTCGGCCCCTCCGGGGTATGAATCTGCGGGCCGTGGATGTCGATGTAGAAAAGCACCGCGGCGTAGTCGGTCGTCTCGCGGATGCGCTCGTCCATCTCGATCTGGTCGAGCGTGCGGTAATCCGGGCCC
>DASQIG010000157.1:0-12618 GCA_035631735.1 Burkholderiales bacterium
AGCCCTTCGCGATTGGCGGCGAGCGCCGGCAGCCCGACCTGCACTATGGCACCCATCACGGCGACGAGCATCTGCACAAAAGTGAGCAGCACTGCCCATACGAGGAGCGCTAATTCCGGTTTCATGGTTTTCTCCCTTAACGCCAAACATTTTGACCCAATTGCAGACTTGCGTGCCGGTTGCGGCTGGAGCAAGATGGGACTTGGCAGCGCAAAACAACGAAGGGAAGAACCGCGACCAAGCCTGGAGCCGCGACGAGCAGGAACGTGTCACCGAGCGCGCGCAACGCGCGCCCCGCTGAAGATTCATTTCCCCTGAAAAAGCGACGTGTCGACAATGGTCGACGCGTGTCGCTAGCGCTGCCAGGCAGCGCGGCGGAATTGCCGCCGTCGCGAGGTCACCGCGATGCGGCGGCCGGCAAACTCGTGGAGCTTCTCCCTGATCTCGGCGCGGATATCTTCCGGCAGCGCGGTCGCCGCATCGTCGAAGCGCGCCACCACCTCGTCGGGCGCCGGGGGACCGTCGTGAAAAAAGCCACGACGCTTGTCCCACACCAGCGCGCGGTCGCTCGAGTCGACGCCGTAGCAGAGCTGAAACAGCGTCACCTCGTCGTCCGTCTGCCAGACGAAGAGGTCGAAGTACTCGTCGTGAAACCAGCGCCGGCGCGCTGGGGGGTCGTCGGCGACCCCGTGGATTTCTTTCAGCATCTGGGGAGTTTGACCGGGGGGGCCATGATCGGGTTCGATGCGCTTGTCAGGCGAATTTTGTCATCAAGTCGCGACGGCTGCGAGATCGGCTGCTCCGGGTCAACGGTGGGCCGTTCGGCGCGTTCGAGTGGAATAGCATACGCAATACAAGTGCGGCCCGCTGTGCCAAAAGGGGGGAGATGGGCCGCATCTGGGTCGAATCTTGCTCTGACGAAGGAGCCATGATCGTGAATGCAGACACGCCACTGAGAAGTGAACCGACCGGGCGGCACACCGATTTTCTGAAGTCGCTGGTCGAGTTCACCAAGGATCATCGCGCCGCGCGCTGGAGCGGCACGCTCGCCGAGTTCCTCGAGGCGATATTCCCCGCGGATGCCAAGGGCATTACGCGCTCGAGCCACCAGTACATCTGGGACATGCTGCGCGCCAACGGCTTCGATGACGTCAACGGCCGCTTCCGCTGCCAGCTCTTCGAGGACGAGCTTTTCGGCATCGACGATACGATCGCACGGATCGTCGATTACTTCAAAGCGGCGAGCGCCGGCTCCGAAGTGGGCCGGCGTCTTCTGCTGCTGCTCGGCCCGCCCTCGGGCGGCAAGTCGAGCATGGTGATTTTGCTCAAGCGTGGCATGGAAGCTTACAGCCAGACGGACGCGGGCGCTCTGTATGCGATCCACGGCTGTCCGGTGCACGAGTCGCCGCTACACCTCATCCCGCACACGCTGCGCGCGCAGTTCCGCCAGACTTACGGCGTGGAGATCTCAGGCGAGCTGTGCCCGTTCTGCACCACGCGCCTGCAGCACGAGCTCAACGGCGACTTCATGCAGATGCCGGTGCAGCGCGTGTTCATCTCGGAAGCCGCGCGCGTCGGCGTCGGCACGTACGCGCCGCACGACCCCACCACGGCTGACATCGCCGACCTGGTCGGCTCGGTCGACTTATCTAAAGTCTCGGAGTTCGGCGACGAGGGCGATCCGCGCGCCTGGTCGTGGTCGGGCGCGGTGTTCGCCGCGAGCCGCGGGCTCCTCGAGATGATCGAGATCCTCAAGGTGAAGCGCGAGTTCCTGTACCTGCTCCTCACGCTCACTCAGGAGAAGAACGTCAAGGTGTCGCGCTTCCCGCTGATCCACGTGGATGAAGGGATCGTCGCGCACACCAACTTCGCCGAGTTCCGCAAGTTCCTGCAGGAGCCGGAGAACGAGGCGCTGCTTGACCGCATGGTCATCATCCAGGTGCCCTACACCCTCGACTACAAGGAGGAAGCGCGCATCTACCGCAAGCTCTGCTCCTCCACGCAGGCGTTCCGCGAGGTGCACCTCGACCCGCACGCGCTGCACGTCGCAGCCGTGTACGCCGTGCTCTCACGCCTGGGCGAGGCCGAGGAGCGCGACGCCGACAACGTGAAGAAGGTGCGCCTCTACGCCGGCGAGGACGTCGAGGGCGTCTCCGCGACGGAAGCCGACAAGATGCGGCAGAAGAACCCCGACGAAGGCCTTGCGGGGGTGTCGCCGCGCTTCGTGATCAACGCGCTCTCGAACGCCATCATCCAGTCGCAGGCGAAGAGCCTCACCACCATGGATGTCCTGATCGCCCTCAAGGACGCGATCGAGTCCGACGTGCGTATCGACGGCAAGAAAAAGCGCAAGTGGGTCGACTTCCTGGTGGTGGTGCGCAAGGACTTCTACAACCGCTGGGTCAAGGAGGACGTGCACAAGGCGCTATTCGTGTCCTTCGAGCAGGAGGCTCAGCAGCTGCTGGACAAATACCTCGACGAGGTGGAAGCGACGCTCGACAACCGTACCGTGCGCGATCCGATCACCAACGAGGAGCGCAAGCCCGACGAGCGGTTCCTGCGCTCGGTGGAGGAGAAGATCCGCATCTCCGAGTCCGGCAAGCTCTCCTTCCGCCAGGAGGTGGTGCGCAAAGCGATGGGCGCGTACAAGCGCGGCGAGAAGTTCACGCTCGACTCGCACGCCCCGCTGCACGACGCGGTGGAGCAGTACCTCTTCGAGAGCCGGCGCGACGTGCTGAGGCTGGTCAGCTCGGCCGCCCGTCCCGACGAGGAAACGCGTCAGAAAATCTCCGTGGTGGAGAAGCGCCTGGTCGATGAGTACGGGTACGACCCGCACAGCGCTCGCGAGGCGCTCAACTACGTGACCACGCTCCTGGCGCAGGAATGACGATCCGCATCGCCGCCGAGACGCCCTGGTACGACCTCTTCTCGCGAGGCGCGCGCGACTGGCTGCGCCACAACGAGAAGGTGCGCGAGGCGGTGAAGGAGACGTTGCCGGAGCTGCTGGCGAGCTCGGACCTGATGACGCGCCCCGGCAACCGCACGGTCGCGGTGCCGGTCAAGTTCCTGGAGCATTCCCGCCTGCGGCTGGCGGACGCGCAGGTGCAGCAGGGCGCGGGCCAAGGCAAGGGCGAGCCGGGTGACGTGCTGCAGCCGGCGCGCGAGGAAGGCGGCGAAGCCGGCCAGGCCGGCGGCACCGGCGACGGCGAGATCCGCTTCGTGGTCGAGCTCAAGGTCGATGAGATCGTCGACTGGCTGTGGGAGGAGCTCAAGCTCCCGGAGCTCAAGCCCAAGCGCACCGCGAGCATGGACCAGGCCGACTACGTGCGCGAGGGCTGGGACAAGCGCGGCGCGCGCTCGCGCCTCGATCGGCGGCGCACCATGAAGGAGGCGGTGAAGCGCCATGCCATCCAGGGCAACGCCCCCGGCAGCCCCGACAACACGGCGGACGAAGAGCCGATCTCGCTGGTCAACGAGGACCTGCGCTTCCGCCAGCTGGTGCGCCGGCCCTCGCCGGCGACGAGCGCCGCGGTGATCTTCGCGCTCGACGTCTCGGGCTCGATGGACGAGGCGCAGCGGCGGCTTGCCAAGCAGTTCTTCTTCTTCGCGCTGCAGGGCATCCGGCGCCAATATGCCAAGGTGGAGACGGTGTTTCTGGCGCACGCGGCCCAGGCCTGGGAATTCGACGAGAGCCAGTTCTTCCAGGCCTCATCCAGCGGCGGCACGGTGACCTCCACGGTCGCGCGGCTTGCGCTCGACGTCATGACCACGCGCTACGACCCGAGCCGTTACAACGTTTACTTTTTCTATGCCTCGGACGGCGAGAATGCCGCCGAGGACCGCGACGAGGCGCGCACCTCCCTTACCGAGATCGCGCGCCAGGTGAACTACACCGGCTACTGCGAGACCGGCGGTGTCGCCACCTTCCGGCCGCGCGACACGCAGCTTGCGGAGCTCTTCACCGAGCTGAAGGGCTCCGGGCTGGCGGTGGGCACGAGCCACATCGCTTCGCAGGACGATGTCTGGAAGGCGATCCGCGAGTTCTTCTCGCAGCAGGCCGCAGGTGACTGAGCTCGAGGACTACGCCGCGCGCATCGAGTCGCTTGCGCGGCGCCTGGGGCTTGACTACTACCACGTCGACTTCGAGCTGGCGCCCGAGAGCCTGATGACCGAGATCGCGGTCTATGGCCTGCCGGTGCGCATGCCGCACTGGTCCTTCGGCGTGCGCTACATCCACCAGCTGGTGCGCCAGAGCATGGGCCATTCGAAGATTTTCGAAGTGATGTTTCCGGGCGACCCGTGCCGCGCCTTCCTGATGGACGGCAACTCGCTCGCCGAGAACACGCTGGTCACCGCGCACGTCCTCGGTCACGCCGACTTCGCCAAGAACAACCAGCTGTTCGCGCGCTTCCACGCCATGGCGGGCGGCAACATCGTCGAGACCGCCGCGGCGCACGCGCACCGCATCCAGCTCGCCATCGAATCGCACGGCGTCGAGCGTGTCGAGTCGGTGCTCGACGCCGCGCTCGCGCTCGAATCGCACATCGACGTCGGCGGCGAGCTGCACCGCGCGCGCTACCCCGAGTTCCTGCCGCAGAAGGAACCGCTGGTCGAGAGCCAGTTCCGGGCGCGCTTCAAGCAGCTGCCCGGGACGGACGAGCCGGCGGCGAAGAAGACCGGGCTGGTGCGCGCGCCGATCCCGCCGCACCCGGAGTACGACCTCCTCTGGTTCATCGCCAACTACGCCGCCGAGCTCGAGCAGTGGGAGCGCGACATCTTCCTGATGGTGCGCTCGGAGTCGTTCTACTTCTACCCGGTGTTCGCCTGCCAGATCATGAACGAGGGCTGGGCGTCCTACTGGCATGCGCGGCTGCTGCGCGAGGCCGAGTTCCTGCCGCAGCCTCTCTACCTCTCCGCCATCAAGGCCCATTCGGACGTGGTGCGCCCGTTCGCGAGCGGGCAGCAGACCGCGCTCGCCATCAACCCCTATCACCTCGGCTTCACCATCTGGGAGCGCATCGTCGAGAAGCACGGCATCGAGCGCGCGCGCGAGGTGCGCCGTGACGAGGACGACTTCGGCTTCATCAGGAACTGGCTCGACGAGGAGCTCGCGCGCGAGGCGGGGCTGTTCGTCTACGAGGCGCGGCCGGGCGACGAGATCCGCGTCGCCACCAAGGACATCAACGCCATCCGCGAGGCGATCCTCGCGCCGAAGTTCAACTTCGGCGCGCCGCGCGTCGCCGCGGTCGAGCTGAAGCACGACGGCAGCCTGACCCTCGCGCACGACCATGCCAGCGACGGCCGCGGGCTCGACGTCACCCGCGCGAAGCGCGTGCTCGACTACGTCCACCGGGTGTGGCGCCGCCCGGCGCGCCTCACCACGGTGAACGAAAGAAACGAAGCGGTAGAGCTCGCCGCCTAGGGAATCTTCGAGTAAGCGACCAATCGTCGTTCCCGCGCAAGCGGGGGCGACTGTTTCAGAGCTTCACTAGACGACGAGCAGGACGATCACGATCACCAGCAGGATGATGATCAGCTCGTTGTTGCTGAGCGCGCCGCCGGCCGGCAGCGCATCGAGCCGCCCGGCGAGCTGAGCCACCTCTTCATTGCTCATGGCGTCGACCCGCGCCGCGGCTTCCTGCGCGTTGATGCCGAATTTCTGCAGCTGCTGGGCCACCTCCGGCCGCGCGAGCATCACCTTTACCCGCTCGCGCTCGCTGGAGGCCTGCAGCGCCTGGTCGGTGCCGATCACCCCGGCCTGCACCTGCGGTGCGACGAGTGCCACGGCGACGATCAGCATGCAGAGTAACTTCTTCATATCCGGCTCCTAGGGAGGAAGGAGGCAGCCAATATAGCGGGGGGAGGTGACGCCGGTCGCGGGCATAATCCCGGCCCATGAAAGCCTACTTCGTCCAGTCGACCGAGCGCGGCACGGCCCTCGAGCTGCGCGAGCTGCCCCAGCCCGAGCCCACCGCGGGCAAATTGCTCGTCCGCGTGCGGGCCGCCAGTCTGAACCGTGGTGAATTCATCCGAGGTCACGGGCTCACCAAGCCCGGCGCCGCCAAGCCCGCCGGCACCGACGGCGCCGGCGAAATCGTCGGCAGCGGCAAGCGCGTCATGGGGCGGCTGCCGGGCGCCTTCGGCGAGTACGCGCTGATGGATGAGCCTGACGCCATCCCGGTGCCCGCGAACCTCTCCTGGGAGGAAGCGGCCGCGGTGCCGATCACCTTCCTGGTGGCGTACGACATGCTCGTGCAGCAGGGAGGCCTCAAGCCCGGTGAATGGCTGCTGGTCACCGGCGTCGCGGCGGGCGTCGGCGTCGCGGCGCTGCTCGCCGCGAAGGCGATCGGCGCCAGGGTCATCGGCACGTCGGGCTCCGCCGCCAAGCTGGCAGCGCTCAAGCGCCACGGCCTGGACGTCGGCATCGCCACGCGTGCGCCGAACTTCTACCAGCCGGTGATGGACGCCACCGGCGGCAAAGGCGTCAACCTGGTGGTGAACAACGTCGGCGGCTCGGTCTTCGCCGAGACCCTCCGCGTGCTCGGCTACGAGGGTCGGCATGCCACCGTCGGCTATGTCGACGGCGCGCTGAAGAGCGAGATCGACCTCGAGGCGCTGCACTCCAGGCGCCTCAAGCTCTTCGGCGTCTCGAACAAGCTGCGCACCGCGGCGCAGCGCGCGGTGACCGTGCAGGGCTTTACCCGCGATTGGCTCCCGCTCTTCGCGAGCGGGAAACTCAAGCCGCTCATCGACCGCGTCTACGACTTCGCCGAGCTGCCGCAGGCCGTTGAGCGCATGGAAGCCGACGCGCACGTCGGCAAGATCGTCGTGCGCATCTGAATTCCGATCCAGGGTCGCAATTGTCCGACCTTCAATGAATACCGCTACAGTTCTAGCCTTCTACGCATCGATCGCCGCAGTCGTGGTCGTGTTGAGGCTGTTCGCTAATAGCTCAAACGGCCGAACGCGTTCAACCTGTATCGGCCGGTTGTTCGCCGGCCGATAATTGCGACCCTGGATCCGAATTACTCGGCTTTGATGCCCGATTCTTTGACGACCTTGCCCCAGGTGTCGTACTCGCGAGCGACGTAGCGCGCGAGCTCTTCGGGCGTGCCGGGCTGTGGCTCGACGCCTTGCTTGTCGAGGAGCGCGACGGCCTCCGGGCTCTGCAGTGCCTTGACCAGCGCCTGGTTCAGGCGCTCGGCGATCTCCTTGGGCAGGCGCGCCGGGCCGAAATAGGCGTACCAATTGAGCGCCTCGTAGCCCGGGTAGCCCGACTCGGCGATGGTCGGCACGTTGGGCAGCAGCGCGGCCCGCTTCGTCCCCGTGGTGGCAATCGCGCGCGCCTTCCCCGCTTCGATCTGCCTGATCGAAGACACGGGCGTGGCGACGAAGGAATCGACCTGCTTGCCGAGAAAGCCCTGCATCGCGGGCCCGCCGCCTTTGTAGGGCACGTGCACGATGTCGACCTGCGCCATTTTCCTGAGGAGCTCGCCGGCAAGGTGCCCGGCGCCGCCGATCCCCGACGAGGCGTACGTGATCTTGCCCGGGTTCTGGCGCGCGAGCTTCACATAGTCCGCGAGCGTCTTCACCGGCAGCTCGGGCTGCACCACCAGCACGTTGGCAAACACCACGGCCATCGTGATGGGCGTGAGGTCGCGCAGCGGATCGTAGGTCGTCTTCATGATGTGCGGATTCACGGCGATCGCGCCGACGTTCGCCAGCACCAGCGTGTAGCCGTCCGGCGAACTCTTCGCCACGTAATCGACCGCGATGTTGCCGCCCGCACCCGCGCGGTTCTCGACGACGATCTGCTGCCCGAGGACCTCGCCGAGCGGTCTTGCGACGATGCGCGCGACGGTGTCAGTACCGCCGCCGGGCTCGAAGCCCACCACCGTGGTGATCGGCTTTGCGGGGAAGTTCTGCGCCGCGGTGCCCGCCGCCGCGCCGGCGAGCGCGGCCGCCACTATCCATCGCTTCATCTGCATCCTCCTCGGCTAGCGCCCCTTGAACACGGGCTTTCTCTTATCCATGAAGGCCCGGCGGCCTTCGATGTAATCCTCGCTCGCGAAGCACTCCTTCACCCAGGCTTCGCAGGTTGCGGCGTCGTACTCGGCGCCGCGCGACACCTCGCGGATGATGCGCTTCGACGCCCGCATGGTCAGCGGCGCGTTGGCGGCGATCATGTCGCAATAGGCGCGCGTCGCCGTCTCGAGCTCGGGCACCGGCACGACCTTGTGAACCAAGCCGATTCCCAGCGCCTCGGCGGCGTTGAACTGGCGCGCGGTGATCATGATCTCGAGCGCCGCGCTCTTGCCGACGATGTCGACGAGCTTCTTCATCGAGCTCGCGCGGTAGCCCAGGCCCATGCGCGCCGCCGGGATGCCGAAGCGCGCGTCCTCGGCGGCGATGCGCAGGTCGCAGAGGTTGGCGACGTTGAGCCCGCCGCCCAGGCAGTAGCCGCGGATCATGGCGATCACCGGCTTGTCGAAGCCCGCCAGGCTCGCCTGCGCGCGCTCGCCGATCTCGTCATAGCGCTTCACCGCGTCCGCGTTCGAGCGCTCTTTTTCGAACTGCGAGATGTCGGCGCCGGAGACGAACGCCTTATCCCCTGCACCCGTGAGCACCACCACCCTGATGGCGGCGTCCGCGGCGAAGTCCCCGAGCACGCGCGGGATGGCCTGCCACATCTCGAGCGAAACCGCGTTGCGCCGCTCGGGGTTGTCGAAGACCAGCCAGCCGACCGCGCCGTCGCGGCGCGCGGCAATGCGTCCGGCGCTCACACCACGCCCTGCGCGCGCAGCCGGGCGATCTCGGCGTCGCTGTACTCGAGCTCGCGCAGGATTTCCTGGGTGTGCTGGCCGATCTCGGGCGTCGCCGTCTTCAGCGTCGCCGGCGTGCGCGAGAGCTTGGCCGCCTGGTTGAGGATCCGGAAGCGCCCCAGGCGCGGGTGGCTCACTTCGGCGGCGACGCCGAGATGCTTCACCTGCGGGTCCGCAAAGACTTCGTCCATCTTGTAGATCGGGCCGCAGGGCACGCCGATGCCGTTCAGCGCCTCGATCCATTCGGCCGAGCTGCGCGTCGCGAGCGCCTCGTTCATCTCGGCATTGAGCGCCGCGCGGTTCTTCGCGCGCAGCTCGTTCGTCTTGAAGCGCTGGTCTGTTGCGAGGTCCTCGCGCCCGAAAAGCCTGCAGATGCGCGTCCACATGCCGTCGCCCGAGGCCGCCACGTTGATGTAGCCATCCGCGGTCTTGTAAGCGGAGGTCGGCATGCTGGTCGGGTGGTCGTTGCCGACCTGCCCGGGAACCTCGCCCTTCATGGTGTAGCGCGCCGCCTGGAAGTCGAGCAGCGCGATCCCCGCCTGCAGGAGCGAGCTCTGCACCCACTGGCCGCGCCCCGAATGCTCGCGCTCAAGGAGCGCCGTCAGGATGCCGAGCGCCGCGAAAAGACCCGCGCCGACGTCCGCCACAGCGCAGCCCACGCGCATCGGTCCCTGTCCGGGCGCGCCCGTCACCGACATGATGCCGCTCATGCCCTGCGCGATCTGGTCGAACCCGGGCCGCTCGCGGTAGGGCCCGTCCTGGCCGAAGCCGGAGATGCTCGCGAGGATGATCCTCGGGTTGACCTTGGCGAGCGACTCGTAGTCGATGCCGAGGCGATACTTCACGTCGGGCCGGTAGTTCTCCACCACCACGTCAGCCGTCTTTACCAGGCGCCCGAGCACCTCGCGCGCCGCGGGCAGCTTAAGGTTGAGCGTCATCGCGCGCTTGTTGCGATGCAGGTTCTGCATGTCCGGGCCGTCGCGCGGGCCGCCCATGTTCTCGTTCGGGTCGACCCCGGGTGGCGACTCGATCTTGACCACGTCGGCGCCGAAGTCGGCGAACTGCCTGACGCAGGTCGGCCCCGCGCGCACGCGCGTAAAGTCTAGAATGCGCAGGCGCGAAAGTGCGGACGAGGCGGCGATGGCCGGCATGGGAATATTCTAGCCGCCCGCCTGTTTGGATCTGCGGTTGGTTCAACACTCGATTAGGAGAGACAAGCAATGAAAACCATGGTGGCGATCGTCGCAGTCGTAGCGCTCGCAGGCTGCGCGGGGATGCGCGACAAGATGCCCGACTGGATGCCGGGCAGCGGCGCGATGAAGGTCAACCTCACCGGTGCCGAGGAAGTGCCGCCCGCGAAGTCCGACGGCAAGGGCAGCGGCAGCTTCCGCGTCGCCGAGGACGGCACCATCACGGGGAGCGTGAGCACGGAAGGCGTCAAAGGCACCATGGCGCACATCCACAACGGCGCGAAAGGCAACAACGGGCCGGTGATCGTGCCGCTCACCAAGAACGGCGACACCTACAGCGTGCCGGAAGGCAAGAAGCTGACGGCGGACCAGATCAAGGCGCTGAAGGAAGGCAACCTGTACGTGAACGTGCACAGCGACCGCTACAAGGGCGGCGAAGTGCGCGCGCAGCTGCAGCCGTAGCGCTTTTCGCTTCGCAGCAACGGCGGCCGTCATCCGCGGGCGGCTGACGGCGCTCGGCTGGCTCGCCGCCGCCGTGATGGCCGCCGCCGTCACGGCGATGGTGGTGCTGCTTTAAGAAAGAGAAAGCGCGGACAGCGTCGCCCCCGCGAAAGCGGGGGTCCAGTTTTCTTTCTCGAAAATTCTGGGTTCCCGCTTGCGCGGGAACGACAAATGGCGACTTAGAGGTTTTTCAGCAGCTCGAGGATCTCGGCCGGCTCCGCCGGCTTCGCGAGGTAGTAGTCGAAGCCGCTCATCTCGGCGCGCAGCTTCCCGGACTCGCCGGCCCACGCGGTGATGGCGACGAGTATCGGCCGCGTGCTTTGCGGGTGCCGGTGGAACACGCGCGCGGCTTCGTAGCCGGTGAGCCGCGGCATGCGGATGTCGAGCACCACGATATCGGGCTGGAAAGTGCGCGCCGCTTCGATCGCTTCGCGTCCGTCGTACGTCGTACGCACCGCGTAGCCCTGCTCTTCCAGCAGCAGCGCGAGCCCGTCGGCCCAGTCGCGGTTGTGGTCCGCGATCAGCACGCGCTTCGTTCTGCGGCCAGAGTCCGTGGTGCGGTCTTCTTCCGGCGCCGTCATCTGCGCCGCAATCTACGCTGCCGCTTCGATACCTTCAACCGAGCGCAGTGCCGCGATTCGGCGATGGTTGTGTAGTCCGGACTATGACATGCGACGGTGTGCGGCGACGCTGCGAAGCGGGAACCCAGAATTTTTCGGAGAACTAGACCTCCGCTTTCACGGGGGAGACATCTTCATTCGAGCTTGAGATTCGCTTTCTTGACCACTTCGCGCCACTTCTCGATCTCGGCGGCGAAGAATCGCTTGAAGGCGGGCTGATCGCTCTCCCACAGCGTAACGCTCGCGCCCGCCAGCTTTTCCGCCGTCTCCGGCTGCGCGAGCGTCGCGCGGATGTCCGCCGCGATCTTCGCGCCGAGCTGCGGCGCAATGCCGGCCGGCGCGAAGAATCCTTGCCATAGCGTCGCCTCGTAGTCGGGCAGCCCCTGCTCGGCGATCGTCGGCAGCTCCGGCGCGCCGGCGAAGCGCGCTTTGCTGGTCACGCCGAGCGCCCGCGCGCGGCCGCTCTTGGCGAGCGGCAGCCCCACCGGCATGCCCGCGAAGTAATACGCAATGCGCCCGCCCATCACGTCGGTCGCCGCCGGCGCGCCGCCCTTGTAGGGCACATGGATCGCGCTGATTCCCGCCATCAGGTTGAACAGCTCGCCGCACAGATGGTCCGAATTTCCGACGCCGGAGGACGCAAAGCTCAGCATCCCGGGCTCGGCCTTGGCGCGCGCGATCAGCTCCTGCACGCTCTTCGCCGGAAACCCGGGCGCGACGATCAGGATGTGCGGCGTCGCCGCGACCGGCGCGAGCGGCACGAGATCGGCCTGCGCGTTGTACGGTAGATTCGGTAACGCCGCCGCGCTGATCGCGAGGCCGTTCTGCGCAAAGAGCAGCGTGTAACCATCGGGCGCGCTCCTGGCCACCGCGTCGGCCGCGAGATTGCCCGCCGCGCCGGCGCGCGTCTCGACGTACACGCTTTGCTTCCAGTGCGCCGCCAGGCGGTCGGCCATTACGCGCCCGACGATATCGGTCGAGCTGCCGGCGGCATAGCCCACCACGACGCGCACCGGCTTCGCGGGATATTGCGCCTGTGCCGCCGTCGCGGCGAGGAGCAAGGCGAGCGCGAAGCGCATGGTCACCTCAGCCCGTACATCTTCTTGCCCGCTACCGGCATCTCGGCGGTGACGATCTCGCCGTTGGCCGAGTCGGTGATGTAGAGCGTCTTGCCTTTGAATGCGATGTTCGTCATCAGCCGGTGCTCCTTCCCAGCGTGGGCGAGATGCGTTGGCAGGCAGTTGTTGTCGAAGCGCCAGATGCCCACGCCGAGATGGCAGACCACGAGCCCGTCCTCGTCGTCGGTCTCGATGCCGTCGGGGCCGGCGTGCCCGCCCGAGAGCTGGATCGCGACGCCGGTCTTCGACGGCGTGCCGCCCGCCATGAGCGGCAGGCGCCAGATCTGCTGCGAGCGCGTGATGGCGACGTACACCTGGCTGTTCTTCTTGTTCAGCGTTATCCCGTTCGGCGACGGCGCATTGGCGA
>DASQIG010000158.1:0-2076 GCA_035631735.1 Burkholderiales bacterium
GTCGCGATCGTGCGCGAGCCAATAGTCGTCGCCGAAACGCTCGCAGAGCTTGCCGATCGCCTCGCGGATCCGCTCCTGCTCCGGGCTGAGCGCGAAGTCCATCTACACCACGCCTTTTCGCCTGAGCTCGGCGATCTCGCCGTCATCGAAGCCGAGCTCGACCAGGATCTCGCGCGAATGTTCGCCGAGCTGCGGCGTGCGGCGCGTGATGGCGCCGCCGCGCCGGCCGTCGGCCCACACCGGGAACTTCGCATAGCCGCGTTCGGTAGCGCTGCGTTGCCTTAGCTGTGGGTGCGCGGCCGCCTCGCCCGGCGTGACGCACAGATCCACCGGTACATCGTGCTCTTCCAGCAGGCGCTGCCATTCGGCCGCCGACTTGAGCCGGAAGGTCGCTTCCAGCGCTGCCGACAGCGCATCGCCATTGGCACGGCGTTGCGCGTCGCTTGCGAAGCGAGCATCGGCGAGCTCGGGCACGAGCCGCACGAAGTTCTGCCAGAAGTGCTCTTCCAGTATGCCCAGCGTAAGGTGCTTGCCGTCAGCGGTTTCGAAGATGTCGTTCACCGGGAAGAGGTGCGCGCGCCGGTCGACGTCGCGGTCGAGGCTATGGCGCATCGCGCAGAGGAAGAAGGCCGCCTCGAAAAGCGACAGATCCAGGTATGCGCCCTTGCCTTCGCGCAGCGCGGCGAGCACGGCGATGGCCGCGAAGGCGCCGCCCGCCATGTCGGCGATCGGCAGCGACGAGCGTGCGGGCGCCTTGCGCCACTGGCCGGGAAACGCGAGCCCGCCCGCCGCGGCGACGTAGTTGACGTCGTGCCCCGGGCGCTCGCGCCAGGGGCCCGTCTGGCCGTAGCCGGAGATCGAGCAGAAGACGAGCCTGGCGTTATGGCGGCGCAGCGTCTCGTAGGCGATGCCGAGACGCTTCGCCACCCCGGGCCTGAACCCCTCGATCACGACCTGCGCGTGCGCCGCGAGGCGCGCCACGATGTCCGCCGCTTCCGGGTCCTTTAGATTGAGCGCGATGCTCCGCTTGTTGCGGTTCTCGGTGTCGAACTGCACCGGCACGTAAGAGCGCCCCGGATCGCCGCGCGGCGGCTCGACCTTGACCACATCGGCGCCGAGGTCGGCGAGGATCGACGTCGCGAACGGACCGGGCACGAACATCGAGAAATCGACGACCTGGATGCCGGCGAGCGGCAGCCACGGCTCAGCCACGGCGCCTCATTTCACGCCAGCCCGGCTTTTGCGCGCTTGGCAGCGAGCCGCTCGCGGCTCTTTGCCGTGTCGACCACGAAGCGCACGTGTCTTCCGCGCCCGCATTCCTCGAGCGGGTCGCGCACCGAGAACTCGAACGTGACGCGCCGCCGGTCGAGCTCGACGATCTTCACGTCGATGGTGACCTTCAGGCCGAGCGGCGTCGCCGCGAGGTGGTCGATCGAGACGTGCGCGCCTACCGAATCCTCCCCAGGGTCGAGATGCTCAAGGAGGAAATCGCGGCAGGTGTATTCGACGTCGCTCACCATGCGCGGCGTCGCGTAAACCATGCCTTCCTTGCCCATGAAACCGATGCAGCGGCTCTCATCCACCGTGACTTCGCGCCGGGCGGACAAGCCGGCGGCCAGGCTCGCTTTCACGGTGCCTTGTAACCCGCGCGCTCGATCGCGCGCTTGAATTCGGCCGGCCCGGCCTTCGCCGGATCGAATGTGATGCGAGCGCGGCTCTGCTCCAGCGAGACATCGACTTGCGCGACGCCGGCGACGCCGTAGAGCATGCGGGTCACGCTCTTCACGCATCCCTGGCAGTCCATGCCTTCGACTTTCAATTCGACGGTTTGCATTTGCAACGATTGTATTGCGCCTGACCTAACATTGAGCATGGCCACCGATCCGGTCTGCGGCATGAAGGTCGAGCCGGCGACCGCGGCCGCGGAGACCGAGCACGACGGCCATACGTATTACTTCTGCAGCAAGCAATGCGCGACCCGGTTTCAGGCCGACCCGGACAAATATGCCGTAAACCCCGCCGCATCGGCGCCGCGGGCGCCCGCGACGAAGTACACCTGTCCCATGCATCCGGAGA
>DASQIG010000159.1:0-3580 GCA_035631735.1 Burkholderiales bacterium
GCGCGCTCGCCGTTCGGCAGCTTGACGTGGGTGACGTAGCGCACTTCGAGGTCGACTTCGATCGCCTCGTGCTGCGGGTGGCGGATGCGCGCCCGCTCGAGCCGGGTGCCGGCGCACAGCGGGACCGCGGGGTCCGACACCAGGATGCCGGTGCCGTCGAGGCTGACGTCCACCACCTTGGCGTCGAACGTCAGCACGCCCATGCGCACTTCGCAGCTCACGGGCGCCTGAGCCGGTATCGAGACGCGAGAGGCGGAGCGCCGCTGCTGCATCGCAATCATGACAGTCGGCAGCGGCGACTGGATGCACGCCTGGCCGGAGTGCATGGCCGCATGCGGGGTGGCCGCGGCGAAGGCAAACTGAGCGCCTCGATGGTTGCAAACCAGGGTGAGCTTGGGTTGCGCCAGTGCCGCCGCATTAGCGGCCTTGTGGTTGCTGTACGAAAGCAGCATGTATCCCTTCACCGGCTCGATCAGGATCAGCTGCGAAAGGAACATCAACTGCGACGGCAGGTTCGCCCTCAGCGTATCGTGGTCCTCGAGCATCGAGTCCAGAATCCGGCCGATCTCGATCTCGGAGCGGACCAATAGCTGTCCGGTGGTGGCAAGGCGGGAGGTGATATCCGGCGAGTTCACGAGCCCCCTACATTGCCACCGGGCACGCCAGCCTCAAGGACAAATTGCTGCTGGGAGCGCCTAGGCGAGCGCCTTCGTGACGATTTCCGCAACGTCCTTCGACAAGCCGTCGGTGTCGCGGATGCGCGACAGCTCGGCGCGCGCCTTGGCCTGGCGGCGCTCGTCGAACTTACTCCAGCGGTCGTAGGCGCGCGCCATGCGCGCGGCGACCTGCGGGTTGAGCGCGTTCAGCGCGATCACCTGGTCCGCAAGGAAAGCATAGCCGCCGCCATCGGCCGCGTGGAAGCGCACATGGTTCGCGCTGAAGCTGCGGATAAGCGCGTGCACCTTGTTCGGCACCTTGAGGTCGAACGCCGGATGCGCAAGCAGCCGCTTCACGCGCACGAGCGTGTCGGACTGGCGCGAGCCCGCCTGCACCGCGAGCCACTTGTCCACGACGAGCGGCTCGTCCTTCCAGCGTGCGTAGAACTCCTCCAGCGCCTTTTCGCGCTCGGGGCAGTCGAGCTGCGCGAGCGCGGTGAGCGCCGCCAACGCGTCGGTCATGTTGTCGGCGCGGCGGAACTGCTGGTACGCGAGCGCCGCTTCGCCGAGCTCGGTGAGGTAGCCCAGGCACTGGTTGCGCAGCGCCCGCCGGCCGATCGATGCCGCGTCCGCCGTATATGCGCCGCCGCTCGCCAGCCGCTCATAGGTCGCGTGCAGCTCATCGCGCAACGCTGCAGCCAGCTTCCGGCGCAGCGTGTTGCGCGCCTCGTGCAGCGCGTCCGGGTCCACGACCTCCATCTGCTCGGCGAGGAAAGTCTCGGCCGGCAGCGTCAGCACCTCGGCAGCGAAGGTCCGGTCGGGCTCGGCGAGTATTGCGCCCATCGCGTCCACAAAAGCGCGCGACGGCTCGCCCTTGCGCTCGAGGATGATCGACGTCGCCAGGCGCTGGCCCGCTTCCCAGCGGTTAAACGCGTCGTCGTCGCGCGCGAGCAGATGCAGGAGATCCGCTTCGCTGTACGCGTAGTTGAGGATCACCGGCGCCGAGAAGCGGCGCAGCAGCGACGGCACCGGGCGCGCTTTCAGCCCGCGGAAGGTAAAGCGCTCCTCGGCCTTGCGCACATGCAGAAGCCGCTCTTCATCGCCCACTTTCGCGACCAGCGGGATATGGAACGGCGGATTCATCGACTGCTTCACCGTCAGCGTGAAGCTGCCGTCCTGGTAGTCGCCCGCGCAATCGAGCACCGGTGTACCGGCGACGTCGTACCACCGCTTGAACTGCCCGAGCTCGACGCCCGAGGCATCCTGCATCGCTTGCACGAAGTCGTCGCACGTGACCGCCTGGCCATCGTGCCGGCGGAAGTAGAGCCGCATGCCGGCCTGGAATTTCTCCTCGCCAAGCAGCGTGTGCTGCATGCGCACGACCTCCGCGCCTTTCTCGTACACCGTCATGGTGTAGAAGTTGCGGATCTCCATGTAGGACTGCGGCCGCACCGGGTGCTTCATCGGGCCGGCGTCCTCCGGGAATTGCCCCGCGCGCAGCGCGCGCACTTCCTGGATGCGCGTCATGGCGCGCGAGTAGATATCGGCGCCGTACTCCTGGTCACGGAAGACCGTGAGCCCCTCTTTCAGCGACAGCTGGAACCAGTCGCGGCACGTGACCCGGTTCCCGGTCCAGTTGTGGCAGTACTCGTGCGCCACCACGCGGTCGATGTTCAGGTAGTCGATATCGGTCGCCGTATCCGCGCGCGCGAGCACGTACTTGGTGTTGAAGATGTTGAGGCCCTTGTTCTCCATCGCGCCGGAGTTGAAGTCGCCGACCGCGACGACGTGGTACTGGTCGAGATCGAGCTCCAGGCCAAAGCGCGCCTCGTCCCACCGGATCGCGCGCTTCAGGCACTCCATCGCCCAGCCGGCCTGGTCGAGCTTGCCGCGCTCCACGTACACGTAGAGGTCCTTGCTCTTTGCCGAGCGCGTGACAATGCGATCGCTCAAGCGCTCGAGATCCGCCGCGACCATCGCGAAGAGGTACGAGGGCTTGGGGAACGGATCGTGGAAGCGCGCCCGGTGCCGGCCGCCCGGCTCGTCGGCGGCGCCGGTGAGGTTCCCATTGGAGAGCAGGACCGGGTAGCGCTTCCTGTTCGCATGGATCGTGGTGGTGTAGCGCGCCATCACGTCGGGCCGGTCGATGTACCAGGTGATGCGCCGGAAGCCTTCGGCCTCGCACTGCGTGACGAAGCCGCTCTTGGTCGCGTACAGGCCCTCCAGCTTGGTGTTCTTCTGCGGCACCATACGACTCAGCGTCTCGAGCGTGAAGCGCTCGGGGACGTCGTACACCGTGAGCCGCTCGGGCGTGACCTCATGGCGAGGCACGCGGCCGTCCAGCGACACGGAAACGAGCTCGAGCTCGTCGCCGTCCAGGATCAGTGGTCCGGTGCCTGCGTTACGGCGAATATCGAGCCGCGCGCGGACCAGCGCGTGGTCGTCGCGGATGTCGACGTCAAGGTCCACGTCCTCCACCCGGAAGGGCGGCGGCGTGTAGTCCTTGAGGTAGATAGTCTTCGGCTGGGGTTCTCTCATCCGCCGATTTTAGCTTTCTCCTTGTGCATCGCCCGCCGGGCATGCCCCACCGGAGTGCAGGGCCCCGCGGACGCGGCGCACTCAGCGGGGAAAAGCACTGGCATACGATTTGCAAAGTGCTCGCGCGGAAGGGGAGCTCGCATGACGTCATGACGCGCGATCAAGCCGACATGGTGCAGCTGACCTGGCGGTCGGTACTGCCGGTAGGCGACACCTTCGCCGAGCTCTTCTACGGCCGGCTCTTTGCGCTCGACCCGGACGTGCGCCGGCTGTTCAAGGACGACATCGTCGAGCAGGGCCGCAACCTCACGGCAATGCTGAGCGTCGCGACGGCGAACCTCGCCAAGCCCGAGCGCATCAGCGTGGCGCTGCGGCAGCTCGGCAGG
>DASQIG010000160.1:0-3357 GCA_035631735.1 Burkholderiales bacterium
AGCGCCGAGACCGACTCGTCGCAGATCAGGAGCTCGGGCTTGAGCGTGAGCGCCCGCGCAATCGCGATGCGCTGGCGCTGGCCGCCGGAGAACTCGTGCGGATATTTCTCCAGCGACGCGGGCGGCAGGCCGACCTTTGCCAGCAGCTCGGCCGCCATCGAGCGGCGTTCGCCGTCGTCGGCGCCGATGCCATGGATCTTCAGCGGCTCGGCCAGGATCTGGCCGACGGTAAAGCGCGGGTTGAGCGAGGCGTAGGGGTTCTGGAACACGATCTGGATGCGCCGCTTGTAGGGCATCGCGTGGCGGGCGTCCACCTTGAGCAGGTCGCGGCCTTCGAAGCGGACCTCGCCCCCCGTAGCCTGGTGCAGCCGCGCCACCAGCAAAGCGACGGTGGTCTTGCCCGATCCCGATTCGCCCACCACGCCCAGCGTCTTGCCTTTCGCGATGCGGAACGATGCGCCCTTCACCGCCTTGAGCTCGCGCTTCTTCAGCAATCCCGCGCGGAAGTAGAAGCTCTTGGCCAGGCCGCGCGCTTCGAGCAGCGTCGGCTCGTCGCCGCGCAGCCCGCGCGGTCGCTCGGAATTCGCCGGCCGCCGCCGTAGTTCGGGCTCCGTCCCCGAATTCCTCATGAAGTCGTCGATGACTGGCAATCGCCATGGCCGGCGGTCGAGCGGCGGCCGGCAGGCGAGGAGCGCGCGCGTGTACGCGTCGCGCGGATCGCGGAACAGCTGCGACGCCGGCGCCTGCTCGCGCACCTCGCCGTCGCGCATCACGACTACGTAATCGGCGATCTCGCTCACCAGCGCGAGGTCGTGCGTGATGAAGAGCATCGCCATCTGGTGCCGTTCCTGCAGGGCCGCCATCAGGTCCATGATCTGGCGCTGCACGGTCACGTCGAGCGCGGTGGTCGGCTCGTCGGCAATCAGGAGCTTCGGCTCGCAGGCGATCGCCATCGCGATCATCACCCGCTGCTGCTGGCCGCCGGAAAGCTGGAACGGGTAGGCCTCGAGGCGCGTCTGCGGCTCGGGGATGCCGACCTCGGCGAGGAGCTCGATCGTCCGGTCGCGCAGCGCGCGGCCGGCAAGCCCGAGATGCTTGCGCAGCACTTCGCCGATCTGGAAGCCGACGGTGAAGACCGGGTTGAGCGAGCTCATCGGCTCCTGGAAGATCATCGCGATCTCCTTGCCGCGCACGCGCTGCATCTCGTCGTCACCCAGCGTGAGGAGGTCGCGCCCGCGGTAGAGGATGCGGCTGCCCGGGCGGACGGTCGCGTTCTCGCGCGGCAGGAGCCCCATCACGGAGAGCGCGCTCACCGATTTGCCGCTGCCCGACTCGCCGACCAGCGCCACGGTGCTGCGCACCGGGACATCGAAGCTCACGCCCTTCACGGCCTGCAGGCGCGTGCTCTCGTCGATGCGAAATTCAACGGCGAGGTGGCGGACTTCGAGGAGATTCATTTCAGCCGCGGGTCGAGCGCATCGCGCATCGCATCGGTGAACAGGCTGAACGCCGTGACCAGGATCGCCATGGCGACGGTCGCCGCCGTGAGCTGCCACCACTTGCCCAGCAGCAGCTCGCTCCCCGCCTCCGCCAGCATGCTGCCCCAGGAGACGGTGTCGACGCCTACGCCGAAGCCGAGGAAGGTGAGGATCACCTCCGACTTGATGAACAGCACCACGCAGATCGAGAGCTGTACCAGCACGACGTGGCTCACGTTCGGCAGGATGTGCACGAACATGCGGCGCACGCTCGAGGCGCCGATCGCGTCCGCGGCGAGCACGTATTCGCGCACCCGGTGCTTCAGATACTCCGCGCGTATCAACCGGAAGATGCCGGTCCAGCCGGTCAGGCCGAGGATCAGGATCACGGTGAACGTGCCCTTCTGGTTCACCACGGCCGCGATGGCGAGCACCAGCAGCAGGTAGGGGACGGAAGTGAAGACGCTGTAGAGCCAGTTGAAGAAGTCGTCGATCCAGCCGCCGCGGAAGCCGGCAAGCGCGCCGAACAGCGTGCCGAGGAACGCGGCGAGCGCCGCCGCGCTCAAGCCGACGAGGAGCGATGTCTCGGTTCCCTTCAGCACCTTCTGCAGCACGTCGCGGCCCCATTTGTCTGCGCCGAGGGGCAGCGTGACGGCCCGCGCCGAGCTGGTCGACTCTCCCGACAGCGTCTTCGCAATTTCCGTGAGATCCGCGGCGAGCGGATCCGCAATGCCGTAGTCGGCCGCCGGCTGCGCGCCCGCGGCCGCTTTTGCGAGCTGCGGGCTCGCCACCGCCTCGGGGCCGAGGAAGGTCGGCGGCGCGAAGCTCACGCCCGCCTCGACGTTCCAGTCGCGGCCGAGCCAGCCGGCGGCAGCGGCGAGCACGATGGCGACGTAAGCGAGCACGACGAAAAGCGAGGCGAAGCCGAGCCGATCCCGGCGGAAGCGCTTCCACGCGAGTGCCCAGACCCCCTGCTCCCTCATTTGAGCACCACCCGCGGGTCGATCGCCTTGTACAGCAGGTCGGCGAGCAGGTTGACGAACATCGTCGCCACCGCGACGTAGATGGTGACCGCCTTGATGATCGGGAAGTCGCTGCGCTCGACCGCGAGAATCACTTCGCGGCCGATGCCCGGGATGCCGAAGAAGCGCTCGATCAGGAACGCGCCCGCCAGCAGGCCCGGCAGCTGGAGCAGCACGTTGGTGACGATCGGGATCGCGGCGTTGCGCAGCACATGCACCCACATCACGCGCGCCTCGCTCATGCCTTTCGCGCGCGCGGTGCGCACGTAGTCCTGGTTGATCTCGTCGAGGAAGAAGGTGCGGTAGAGGCGGATATCGGGCGCGAGCGACACCGCGATGCCGACGACGATGGCGAGCGCGCTATAGCGCAGCAGGTTGTCGGCGAAGGTCACGCCCCAGCCCTGTACCGGAAACCAGCCGAGCTGATAGGCGAACACGTACTGGAAGACGAGGATGTACACCAGGATGCTGATCGACTGGCCCACCGTGCATGCCACCATGACGGCGCGGTCGGTGAGCGAGCCGCGCACGTAGGCGACGAGCATCGCCGCGGCCATGCCGAGCAGCGTGCTGATCGCGAGCAGCGGCACGAGCACCGTGAGCGAGGGCCCGAGGCGCGTGGCGAAGATCTCGGCCACGCGCTCGTTGGTGGACCAGCTCGCGCCGAAGTCGCCGCTCAATACCTGCTTGACGAAGATCCAGAGCTGAACCGCGTACGGCTCGTCGACGCCGAGCTGGCGCCGGATGTTGGCGATCATCTCGGGGCTGGAGATCTTGCCGGCGAGCAGATAGGCCGGATCGCCGCCGACCCAGTTGAAGAGAAAGAACACCAGCAGGATCACGCCGGCGAGCGTCGG
>DASQIG010000161.1:0-7121 GCA_035631735.1 Burkholderiales bacterium
GCATTTGCAACCAGGAGAGGAGGGGGTGGTGGGCGATTTTCTGCAGCTCGTGATCTCGGGCACCGCAGTCGGCGCCATCTATGCGCTCGCGGCGCTCGGCTTCACGCTGCTGTGGCAGGCTTCCGGCACCATCAATTTCGCGCAGGGCGAGTTCGTCATGCTGCCGGCGTTCATGACGCTGATCTGCCTCGCCTTCGGCATGCCGCTGCCGCTCGCCTTCGCCGTCACCTGCCTCGTGTCGATGGCGCTGCTCGGCGTCGCCTTCCAGAAGGCGGTCGTCGAACCGCTCATCCGCCACGGCGTGATACCGCTGGTCATCGCCACGCTCGGCCTCTCCATCGGGCTCAAGAACCTGGTCAAGGCCGGCTACAGCGCGGGACCGAGTCCGTTCCCGAACATCTTCCCGAGCACGCTCATTTCGCTCGGGCCGTTGCGCATTTCCGCCTACGACATCGGCGCGCTGGTGCTCGCCGGCGTAATCGTCTTCGCGCTGCAGGCCTTCCTCAACCGCACGGTGACCGGCCGCGCCATGCAGGCCTGCGCGCAGAACACCGAGGCGGCGACCGTGCTCGGCATCAACGTGAAGCGCATGGTGCTCTACGTCTTCCTGATCAACGCGCTCCTTGCCGCGGTGACGGCGTTATTGGTGACGCCGACCTATCTCGCCAAGTTCGACATGGGCGACGTCATCGGTCTCAAAGCCTTCTATGCCGCGATCATCGGCGGCTTCAACCAGACACGCGGCGCGCTCCTTGGCGGCGTGCTGGTGGGCGTGCTCGAGAACCTGACGGGCGCCTACGTTTCTCCGGCGTACAAGGAAGGCGTGGCGCTGATGCTGTTCCTTATCGTCATCCTCTTCAAGCCCGAAGGGCTGCTCGGCAAGACCGAGGAGCGCAAGGTATGAGCCGCGTCACGGCGAGCGCTGCGCTGGCGCTCGCGCTGGTGGCGCTTGCACCCCTGGGGCTGAAGAACTATGGCGTGTATCTGCTCACGCTTTGGTGCGTGTACGTGATGGCCGGCATGGGGCTCAACCTCACCGTCGGCTACGCGGGCCAGATGTCGATCGGCCACGCCGCGTTCCTCGGCATCGGCGCCTACACCGCAGCCATCCTGATGAAGCTCGGCTGGTCGTTCTGGCTGGTGCTGCCGGCCGCGGCGCTACTTTGCTTCGCGGTCGGCCTGGTGCTCGGCTTCCCGGCGCTGCGCGTGCAGCACCATTACCTCGCCTTCGCCACCCTCGGCTTCAACGTGCTGATGTATCTCTTCTTCCGCAACGAGGAGTGGCTCACCGGCGGCACCTTCGGTATCTCGGGCATCGAGCGGCCGCGGCTCGTCGGCCTTTCGCTCGACGGCTCGGCCGCGTACTTCTACTTCACCTACGTATCGACGATCCTGCTCGCCCTCGTGCTGTGGTGGCTCATCCGCTCGCCCTGGGGCCGCGCCTTTGCCGCGCTGCGCGACAACCCGATCCGCGCTGAGAGCCTCGGCGTAAACATCATGGCGTACACGCTGCTCGCCTTCGCCATCGGCGCGGCGTTCGCCGGTATCGCCGGCGCCTATTTCGCTGCGCTGGTGCAGTTCATCGAGCCGGCGCCGTTCAGCCTCAGCGCGTCACTCATGATGCTCCTCATGGTGATCGTCGGCGGCTCGGGCCGGTTCTTCGGCCCGATGCTCGGCGCCGCGATCGTGATCCTGCTGCCGGAGTGGCTGCGCTTCATGAAGGACTGGTATCTCGTGATGTTCGGGCTCGCGGTGGTCGCGCTCATGATCTGGCTGCCCGGCGGCTTGCTGTCCATTCCCGAGCGGCTGCGGCGCGCATGACACCGTTCCTGGAAGTGAAGAACTGCGTCAAGCACTACGGCGCCATCCGCGCGGTGGACGACGTGAGCTTTTCCGTAGGCCCGGGCGAGATCGTCGGCGTGATCGGGCCGAACGGCAGCGGCAAGACCACGCTGTTCAACTCGATCCTCGGCCAGATCCGGCCGACCTCGGGGCACATGGAATTCTGCGGCGAGGACATCACCGGCATGTCGCCGCTCGAGCTGTCGCGACGCGGCGTCGGCCGCACGTTCCAGACGCTGCAGGTCTTCGGCAAGCTCGCGGTGCGCGACAACCTGATCGTCGCGGCGCAGGAGTTCAACGGCACGCTGCCCGGGCGCCTGTTCGCCGCGCCGGACGCGGGCCTCGGACGACACGCCGACGAGATGATCGAGCTTTTCCGGCTGCAGCACGTCGCGCATCTGCCGGCAGGCAGCCTCTCCTACGGCCAGCAGAAGCTCATCGACATCGCCATGGCGTTCATGCCCGCGCCGCGGCTCGTGCTCCTCGACGAGCCCTGCGCCGGCGTCAATCCGGCGCTGGTGGAGCAGCTGCGTGAGCTGCTGGTGCAGCTCAACAAGACGCAGCGCGGGAGCTTCGTCGTCATCGACCACAACATGGACTTCATCATGCGGCTGTGCCCGCGCGTCATTTGCCTGGTCGAAGGCAAGGTGCTCGCCGAGGGCAAGCCCGAGGCGGTGCAATCGAACCGCGCGGTGCTGGAGGCCTACCTTGGCAATTGAATTCCGGCAGGTGGTCGCCGGCTACTCGCCGACGCTCACCATCCTGAACGAGCTCAGCTTCGACGCGCGCGACGGCGAGATCACCCTCCTCATCGGTCCGAACGGCGCCGGGAAGTCGACGGCGCTGAAGACGCTTTTCGGGCTGCTCACGCCGCGCGGCGGTGACATTCGGCTGGACGGCAGGAGCGTGGCGGGCACGACGCCGCGCGCCATGCTGACGCACGGCGTGGCGTTCGTGCCGCAGGGACGCAACCTCTTCGGCTCGCTCTCCGTGCTGCACAACCTGGAGCTCGGCGGCATTACGCTCAAATCGGGCCTGCGCGAGCGCATCGCCGAGGTGCTCGAGCGCTTCCCGCGCATCCGCGAGCGGCTGCACAATCAGGCCTCGACGCTCTCGGGCGGCGAGCAGAAGCAGCTCGAGATCGGCCGCGCGCTGCTGCTGCGCCCGCGCGTGATCCTGATCGACGAGCCGTCGATCGGGCTCTCGCCGCTCATCAGCCAGGAGGTGTTTCGCCTGCTGCGCACGCTCGCCGACGGCGGCACGACCGTGCTGATGGTCGAGCAGAACGTACGCAGCGCGCTCAAGTTCGCGAACCGCGCGCTGGTGCTGGAGATGGGGCGCCTCGCGCTTGACCGCCCGGCCGGCGAGCTGCTCAACGACCCGAATCTCAATCGCCTGTTCCTCGGCGGCTCGGTGCAAAGGAGCGCTTCGTGAAGACGCGAGCCCTTGGCCTTGCGGCCCTAACGGTGCTCGAGCTGCCGCATCATGAGCAGGTCACTGTCGCTGCGCACGCCGGGTATACGCACGTCGGCTTGCGGCTCGTCCCGGTGGCCGGGCAGCCTTACGAGCACCCGGTCGACATGGCGGCGATCCGCGCGCGGCTCGCCGACACCGGCGTACGCGTACTGGACGTCGAGGTGTTCCGGCTCACCGCGCAGACCGCCGTTGCGCAATTCGAGCCGGCCGTCGCAGCCGCCGCCGGGCTTGGCGCCGCGCACCTCCTGGTGCATGGCGCCGACGCCGACGAAGCGCGGCTGGTTGAGAGCTTCGGGCGCCTTTGCGATCTGGCGGCGCGCCATGGGCTCGTCGCCAACCTCGAGCCGATGCCATGGGTGGATGTGTCGAGCGTTGCGAAGGCGCTGCGCATACTGCACGGCGCCGGGCGCGCGAACAGCGGGCTGCTGGTCGACGCGATCCATTTCTTCCGTGCGGGCGATCGACTGGATCAGCTCTCGGCGGTCCGACCGCAGTATCTGCACTACGCGCAGTTCTGCGATGCACGGCGTGAGCGGCCGGCCGACATGCAGGAGCTCATTCGCCAGGCGCGAGCCGACCGGCTGATGCCCGGCGAAGGCGGCCTCGATCTCGTGGGACTGCTGCGCGCGCTGCCGGCCGGGCTGCCGCTCAGCGTGGAAATTCCGTACGCCAAGCCGATGCCGGCCCTCGAGCGCGCGCGGCGCGCGCGCGAGGCGACGTTGAAGTTGCTCGAGCAATGCGCATTGCCGTCGTAGGCGCCGTCGCGGCGGTGCAGCCGTGATCCGCGGCACCACGAGCCTCATTGCGCACATCGGCTACCCGACGCACACCTTCAAGGCGCCGCTCGTCTACAACCCGTACTTCGAGCAGGCGGGGATCGATGCGGTCGTCGTGCCGATGGGTTGCAAGAGCGAGCCGTATCCCGAGTTTTTGCGCGCGGTGTTCAAGCTCACGAACATCCTTGGCGCGCTCATCACCATGCCGCACAAGGTCGCCACCGTGGCGCTCCTCGACGAGGCCAGCGCGGCGGTGCGCATCGCCGGCTCCTGCAACGCCGTGCGCCGCGCCGCCGACGGCCGGCTGCAGGGGGATCTTTTCGACGGCGAAGGCTTCGTGCGCGGCGCGCGGCGCAAAGGCTGCAAGCTCGAAGGCGCGCGGGCGCTGGTGGTCGGCGCGGGCGGTGTCGGCTCGGCCATCGCCGCGTCGCTCGCCGCGGCCGGCGCCGCACAGCTCACGCTCTTCGATGCGCGCGCCGAGGCGGCGGCGGGTCTGGCCGCGCGCTTGCGCGAACAATATCCGCGGCTCGCCGTCTCTACCGGCAGCAACGACCCCGCCGGGCACGATCTGGTGGTGAATGCGACGCCGCTCGGCATGAATGAGCGCGATGCGCTGCCGGTGGACGCCGCGCGGCTGGCGCCGCAGACGTTCGTGGGGGAAGTCGTCATGCGCGAGGAGATGACACCCTTACTGAAGGCGGCGGCGGCGCGCGGCTGCCGCTTCCAGGTGGGCACGGACATGCTGTTCGAGCAAATCCCCGCTTACCTCGAGTTCTTCGGGCTGCCGAGCGCGACGCCGGACAAGCTGCGCGCGCTCGCGCGCATCAGCTACTGATGCTCGGCCAGGCCGCGGTTGCCATCTGGTGCGACGTCGCCCATGACGTGCGCGCCGAATTCGACGACTGGCATGCGCACGAGCACATGCCCGAGCGGCTCGCGATACCCGGATTCCTGCGCGGCTCGCGCTGGGTCGCGGACCAGGGCGCCGGCTACTTCATTCTCTACGAGGCGCAAAGCGAGGCGACGATCACCGCCGGACCGTATCTCGAGCGGCTCAATGACCCGACGCCGCGGTCGCGCAGGATGATGCCGCACCATCGCAACATGGTGCGCGGCCTGTGCGGCGTGCAGGCGAGCTACGGCAGCGCGCTCGGACAGGCGCTTGCCACCGTCCGCTTTTCCGCTGCGGCCGGGCGAGCGGACGAGCTGCGCCGCTGGCTCGGCGACGCGCTCGGCGCGATGCCACGGCGCGATGGGCTGGTGGCAGCGGCGCTGCTTCGCCACATGGCGCAGGTAACGGTGGCGCAGACCGCCGAGCAGCGCCTGCGCGGCGCAGAGCGCACGCCGGACTGGGTGGCGCTCGTCAGCGGCTATAGCAGCGAGGCGGTCGGGAACATCATGGCGCAGGAGCTGAGCGAAGCGAGCCTGAGGGCGCACGGCGCCGCGCCAGGGTGTGCCGGCGGCCTCTATCGCCTCGCGTATGCACTGGCCGCGACTGGCTATACTGGGCGGCCCGAGGAGGCTGCATGATTTTCGATCTGCGCATCTACACGCTGCACAACAACAAGCTCGCCGCGTGGCTCAAGCTCTACGAGGAGTACGGCCATGCGACACAGGTGAAGCACTGCGGCGAGCCGCTGTTCTATGCCACGACCGAAGTCGGGCCGCTCAACCAGGTGGTGCATGTCTGGAAGTACGCGAGCCAGGCCGATCGCGAGAGAAAGCGCGACGCGCTGATGGCCGACCCGGCGTTCCAGGCGTACCTCGCGAAGAGCCGCGAGCTCGGCGCGCACCAGCACCAGGAGTGCCGCATCCTCAAATCCACTTCCTTCTCTCCGCTCTGACATGGCACCGCAGCTGCGCCGCGCCTGCCTGATGGGCCATCCGGTGGCGCACTCGCGCTCGCCGATGATCCACAACGACTGGCTCAAGCAGCTCGGCATCGCGGGCGTGTACGAGCTCAAGGATTTGACGCCGGAAGAGTTCCCGGCATTCGTGCGCGGCCTGGGGAAGAACGGCTACGTCGGCGGCAATGTCACGGTCCCGCACAAGGAAGTCGCGTTTCGCCTCGCAGCCGAGCGCGACCCCGCGGCGGAGGCGGTGGGCGCGGTGAACGTGCTCTGGACGCAGAACGGCCGGCTGATGGGCGGCAACTCCGACACGTACGGCTTCATCGCCAATCTCGACGAGCGCGCACCGGGCTGGAAAGTGCCCGGCTGCCGCGCGGTGCTCCTCGGCGCCGGCGGCGCGGCGCGCTCGGCCGTCTACATGCTGAGGCAGCGCGGCGTCGAGGTGGATATCGTCAACCGCACGCTGCCGCGCGCGCAAGAGCTCGCGGCGCGCTTCGGCGCCCGGCCGCATGGCACCGAGGCATTGCCGCGGCTGCTGCCCGCGGCCGATCTGCTCGTGAATTGCACGTCGCTCGGCATGGCCGGGAAGGGCGCGCTGCAGATCGACCTTGCGCCGCTCAAGCGCAGCGCGGTCGTGTACGACGTCATTTACGTGCCGCTCGAGACCGCGCTGCTCAAGGCGGCGCGCGAGCGCGGCCATCGCACGATCGACGGACTCGGCATGCTGCTGCAGCAGGCGGGCTACGGCTTCCGCAAGTGGTTCGGCGGCAATCCGAAAGTGACGCCGGAGTTGCGCGCGATGCTCGAGGCGGACATCGTCGCGAAGACACCGAGGTGAATTTTCAATGGAGGGGGAACCCATGAAGATGTGGATAGCACGCGCCGCTGCGGCGCTCGCACTTGGTGGCGTGGCACCCGCGCAGCCGCTCTTTGCGCAACAGCCGGTGAAGATCTACGGGCTCGTGGAGCTCTCCGGCACCGGCGCCACCTCGGGGACCAACTTCAACGACGGCGTGAAGCTCGCGGTGAAGCAGATCAACGCCGCCGGCGGCGTCCTCGGCCGCAAGATCGAGTACACGCCGAGCGACACGCAGTCGCAGCCGCAGACCGCCAAGGCGCTCGCGGTAAGGGCGGTCGACGACGGCGCATACGTCGTGATGGGCCCGGTGTTCTCCGG
>DASQIG010000162.1:0-3340 GCA_035631735.1 Burkholderiales bacterium
GCGCATCGCCGCGGTGCTGCAGGGCAAGCACTCCAACTACGAGATCGACCTGTTCCAGGACCTGATCAAGGCGGCCGCCCGGGAAACGCACGCGCGGGAGCTGAAAAGCCCATCGCTCAATGTGATCGCGGATCACATCCGTGCCTGCAGCTTCCTGGTGGTCGACGGCGTCATTCCCGGCAACGAGGGCCGCGGCTATGTGCTGCGGCGGATCATCCGCCGGGCGATCCGCCACGGCTACCAGCTCGGACAGAAGCAGCCGTTCTTTCATCGCCTGGTGCCGGACCTCGACCGCACCATGGGCGATGCGTATCCCGAGCTGCGCGGCGCGAGGCAGCGCGTCGCCGATGTGCTCAAGCAGGAAGAAGAGCGCTTCGCCGAGACGCTGGAGAACGGCATGGCGGTGCTGGAATCGGCGCTCGCCTCCGGTGAAAAACTGCTGGATGGCGAGACCGTCTTCCGGCTGTACGACACCTTCGGCTTTCCGGTGGATCTCACCGCCGACATCTGCCGCGAGCGCGGCGTGATGATCGACATGGCGGGGTTCGAGGCGGCGATGGCGCAGCAGCGCGAGCGCGCGCGCGCCGCGTCGAAGTTCGCGATGGCTGCCGCGCTCGAATACTCGGGCGGCAAGACCGTGTTCCACGGCTACGAGAAGCTGGTGCTCACGGCCAAGGTGGTCGCGCTCTATCGCGAGGGCGCCCAGGTGCAGAGCCTGAAAAGCGGCGAGACCGGCAGCGTGGTGCTCGACGAGACGCCGTTCTATGCCGAAGCCGGCGGGCAGGTGGGCGACCGCGGCGAGATCGTTGGCTCCGCCGGCACGTTTGCCGTCGACGATACGCAGAAGATCCAGGCGGAGGTCTTTGGCCACCACGGCACCCTGAAGACCGGGACGCTCAAGGTCGGCGACCGGGTCGAGGCGCGCGTCGACCCGGTGCTGCGCGAGCGCACCATGCGCAACCATTCCGTCACGCACCTCATGCACAAGGCGCTGCGCGAGGTGCTCGGGCCGCACGTGCAGCAGCGCGGCTCGCTGGTCGATGCCGACAAGACGCGCTTCGATTTCTCGCACCACAGGCCGATGAGCGACGAGGAGATCCGCAAGGTGGAGACGCGGGTCAACGCCGAGATCCTCGCGAACACGCCGACGCGCGCGGAAGTCATGCCGCTCGAGCAGGCGAAGCGCTCGGGCGCGGTGATGCTGTTCGGCGAGAAGTACGGCGACGAGGTGCGCGTGCTCGACATCGGCTCGTCGCGCGAGTTCTGCGGCGGCACGCACGTGGCGCGCACCGGCGACATCGGCGTCTTCAAGATCTACTCGGAAACCGGCATCGCGGCCGGCATCCGCCGCGTCGAGGCGACCACCGGCCTCACGGCGCTCGCGATGATCAACGCACAGCTCGATGAATTCCGCGAGGTGGCGGGCGCGCTGCGCGCGCAGCCCGGGCCCGGCATGGCGGCGAAGGCGGCGGCAAGCCTCCTCGATGAGAAGAAGGCGCTGGAAAAGGAAGTGCTGCGCCTGCGCTCGAAGCTCTTGAGCGGCCAGGGCGCCGATCTCAGCTCGCAGGCGGTCGAGGTGAAGGCCAAGAACGGGCAGGTGACGCGCGTGCTCGCGGTCACGCTGGACGACGCCGACCCCAAGACCATGCGCGAGACGGTCGATCGCCTGAAGGACAAGCTGAAGTCCGCGGCGATCGTCCTCGGCGCGGTGAACGACGGCAAGGTGTCGCTCATCGCCGGCGTCACCGCGGACCTCACCTCCAAGGTGAAAGCAGGCGAGCTTGTGAACTACGTCGCGCAGCAGGTCGGCGGCAAGGGCGGTGGCCGGCCGGACATGGCGCAGGCCGGCGGCACGAACCCGGGCGCGCTTGCCGGTGCGCTACAGTCCGTGCGGTCCTGGGTCGAGCAGCGGGTTTAAAAACCGATCTTGTGCCGCCGGCCGCCGCGGCCCGCCTGCACGTCGTCGGGCCGCAGCTCGCTGCGGCCGGCGAGCTTCGCGGTGCCGAAGGCCGATTGCACGGCGCGCCGCATCTCGCGCGGCGGCAGGCAAGCGAGCTTGTCGAGCGTTTCGTCGCCTGGCGTCTCGGGGAATTGCCGGCCCCAGTCGTGCGCCTTGCGCACCTCGCTGTAGATGTTGCGCGCGATGCGCAGTGAGCCGGCCTCGTCGGGCGGATCGATCTCGTACACGGTGAGGCGGTTGAGCAGCGGCTGAGGGATGCGCGCAGCGTCGTTCGCCGTCGCGAGCCACACGGCGCCGGAGGCATCGATCGGCAGCTCGACGAATTCATCGACGAAGCGCGTCGCCGTTTCTACTTCCAGCAGCTCATACAGCGCGCCGAGCGGATCGTATTGCCCATCGCTGCTCGCCTTGTCGAGCTCGTCCACCACGATGACCGGGTTCGCATATTCACCGTTGAGGAAGGTATCGAACACCTTGCCCGGTTTCGCGTTTTTCCATTGCGAGGAGGCGCCCGAGAGCACCCAGCCGGCGGTGAGCGAGCTCATCGGCACGAAGCCGAAGCCGGTGCCGAGGAGCTCCGCCAGCTTGCGCGCGAAGTGCGTCTTGCCGATGCCCGGCTCGCCGAGCAGCAGCATCGGCGGCAGTTCGATCGAGTCGTTCGAGTCGACGCACAGCGCGAGATGCCTGCGGATGTCCTCGAGCACCGCGGTGAAGTTGGGCAGCTCTTCGAAAAGGCGCTGCATCTCGGGCAGCGTCGAGGGCTTGACCGTGAAGCGCTGGCCGCCCAGGCGCAGCATCTTTTCGTACAGCGCGCGCAGTGCCTCGTTCGCCGACGCCGGCAGCTCGTGCAGCGCTTTCTCTACCGCGGGGACTTCGTAGACATCCTTGAAACCGGCGATCGGGATGGTCACGGCGGGCATGGTCACGGCGCTGGACATGGGCGACCTCTCTTAGCTGCTTGTTATGTTCCAAAAAATTAGCATGGCGCTCCATTCGAAGCAAACACTGCGCCTAGCAGCCGGTTACCGCGAGTGCCAATCGGGCTAGAGTAGCCGCATGCCTACTACAACGCGCGAGTACTACCAAAGTTTCGGCAGCGGCCATCTTCCCGGCCACCTCGGTGTGGAAATCCTCACAGTCGAGCCGCGACTGGTCGAGAGCCGCCTTGCCATAACCCGTCAGGTGATGGCCCCGAATGGTTACCTGCACGCCGCCTCGGTCGTCGCCCTCGCCGACACGAGCGCCGGCTATGGCTGCATCGCGGCGCTGCCGACGGGGGCGAGCGGCTTCACGACCATCGAGCTGAAAGCGAATTTCCTCGGCACCGCGCGTGACGGCGCGATCGTCTGCCGCGCGACGCCGCTGCACCTGGGCCGCACG
>DASQIG010000163.1:0-8421 GCA_035631735.1 Burkholderiales bacterium
GGCATCGAAGACTTCCGCACGCCCGAGGGCTTCGGCATGCTCAAGGTGTGGATGAGCCATGGCGACAAGGTCGTCGAGCTTCCCGCCGGCTTCAAGCTCATGGCCTCCACCGACGCCTGCCCGGTTGCCGGCATGGCGGACGAATCGCGCCGCTTCTACGCCGTGCAGTTCCACCCGGAGGTCACGCACACGCGGCAGGGCACAAAGATCCTCCAGCGCTTCGTGCGCGACATCTGCGGCTGCCGCGGCGACTGGAACATGCCCGACTACGTCGGCGAAGCCGTCCAGCAAATCAAGCAAGCGGTGGGCAGCGAAGAGGTCATTCTCGGTCTTTCGGGCGGCGTCGATTCCTCGGTCGCTGCCGCGCTCATTCACAAGGCGATTGGCGCGCAGCTCACCTGCGTCTTCGTCGATCACGGCCTCCTGCGGCTGAACGAAGCGAAGCAGGTGATGGACACCTTCGCGAAGCACCTGCACGTCAAGGTGGTGCACGTCGATGCTGCCGCGGAGTTCTATGGCGCCCTGAAGGGTGTGAGCGACCCGGAAGAGAAGCGCAAGATCATCGGCAAGCACTTCGTCGAAGTGTTCCAGCGCGAGGCGGCCAAGATCCGCAATGCCAAGTGGCTCGCGCAGGGCACGATCTACCCCGATGTAATCGAGTCCGCCGGCGCCAAGACCAAGAAGGCGCAGACCATCAAGTCGCACCACAACGTCGGCGGGCTGCCCGAAACGCTGCATCTAAGGCTGCTCGAGCCGCTGCGCGAGCTCTTCAAGGACGAGGTGCGCGAGCTCGGCCTCGCGCTCGGCCTGCCGCGCGAGATCGTCTTCCGCCATCCGTTCCCCGGCCCTGGGCTCGGCGTGCGCATCCTCGGCGCAATCGAGGAGCCTTACGTCGAGCTCCTGCAGCGGGCGGACGCCATTTTCATCGACGAGCTGCGCGCTTCGGGCTGGTACGACAAGACCGCGCAGGCATTCGCCGTGTTCCTGCCCGTGCGCTCCGTCGGCGTCATGGGCGACGGGCGCACCTATGAGCACGCCGTTGCATTGCGCGCGGTGCAGACGACAGATTTCATGACCGCCGATTGGGCGCCGCTGCCGCACGAGCTGCTGGCGAAAATCTCCAACCGCATCATCAACGAGGTGCGCGGCATCAACCGCGTGACCTACGATATCTCCTCCAAGCCGCCCGCCACCATCGAGTGGGAGTGAAGGGTACGTAACTTGCGTATATACGTAGGTTGCGTATAATCCGGCCGTGAGGGCTGTCTTTGTCGAGCTTCCCGCATTTGCACGTCATCGCGCCGACTACCTGGGTGATGAAGCTTTCGGGCGGTTGCAGCAGGAACTGATGAGAAATCCCGAAGCCGGCGAGGTCATCCAGGAAACTGGCGGGCTGCGCAAGATGCGGTTTGCGGACCGGCGGCGCGGGAAGGGCAAGCGCGGCGGGCTTCGCGTGATCTATTACTGGTGGGGCACCGGGATGCAGTTCTGGCTGTATACGCTGTACGACAAGGACGAAATGGAGGATTTGACGCCGAAGCAGCGCAAGGTGTTGAAGGAGATGCTCAAGGCGGAGCTGGAAGCAAGGAGAGCGACATGACGAAGGCAAGGTCCAAGCGAGCTCGTACGCACAAGCGCAATCTGTTTGCCGAGTTGACGGAAGGCATGTCGGCGCTCGCGCAAGCGCGGCAAGGGAGGCGCACTCTTCGCACGCATGCGATCGCCTTCAAGCCGGCTCCCGAAGTCACGCCCCGGGAGCTGGTGCGCGTTCGCCAACGCCTCAAAGTCTCGAGAGGGCTGTTTGCCGCCTATCTGCGCACGAACGTACGCACCCTGGAGAACTGGGAACAGGGGCGGGCGAAACCCAATGCGCAGGCGGCGTTGCTCATCAGTCTCGTGAAACGCTTCCCGGATACGGTCGAGCGGCTCGCCGCGATCTAAACGGCCGTTCTCAGGCAGGGGGCTTGCGCGATTTGCATCCCGGCAACGCCCGACGGAATCTCTGATGGCTTCCCCGTTGACTCGGTCTGGCGGGCCCCGGAGTGATTTTTCAGAGACCGTCTGAAAAATCAGAGCCGCAGAGGCCGGAACGCATCGGCGAAGCGAACGACATATCCGCGCTCGCGCGACGCTCCCGGCTTCCATGGTCCGCATACGTAAAGACGCTATCGCACCAGCTCGGGGAGGTACTTCAGGGAACAGGAAAGCCGCCTAAGGCAAAGCACTTAGCCACATTCGAAGTGGAGTGCAGGGCCTCGCTCCGTCCGGTAGCATGCGCTTTCGAGCATGAATCACCCTTTCTTGGCCGTCGAGATCCCCCCGGCGGTAGTTCCGACGGTATCGTATGTAACCGCCAAAAGTCACGTTCTCACAGAGCCTTACGGCCTGGGGTTGATTATTGAATGGGAATAGAAAACCTCGGCCAGCTGCTCGCCGACGCCGCGCGGCGCTTCTCGGCGCATCAGGCGATGGAGGGTATGCGCTTCGCCGATCTACAGGACGCTGCGCACGCGGTGCGCGACGCGCTTGCGCGTGCGGCCATCCGCGCGCACGAGCCGGTCCATGTGCGGGTCTCCAACCAGCCGCTCGACCTCGCCGCCTACCTCGGCGTCTGGCTCGCCGGCGGCGTGGTGGTGCCGGTGCATCGCACGACGCCCGACGCCGCGGTAGCGCAGGTGAGCACGAAGACCCGCGCGCGGTTCGAATGGGACCGCTCGCTCAAGCACAATGAGGACAAGCCGCCGCCTGCGCGCCCAATCCTCGAGGGCGCGGCGCTGGTCGTCTTTACGTCCGGCTCTTCCGGCCTGCCGAAGGGTGCGGTGCTTTCGCATCGCGCCTTCGCCGGCAAGCTCGCGGCGATTCAAAGCATGCTCGGCTTTGTCGAGGGCGAGCGCACCCTGCTGGTGCTCAACATCACTTTTAGTTTCGGGATCTGGGTCGCGCTGCTCACGCTGTTGCATGGGGGAGTGCTCCTGCCGCGCGAGAAATTCTCGGCGGCCGCCTTCCTCGCGGAGCTCGCCGACCAGCGGGTGACCCGCGTTGCGGTCGTGCCGACCATGATGCGCAGCCTGATCCTCGACCAGACGCCCGATCGCCTCGAGGCCGAGGGGCGCCGCGTCGCGGCTGCAGGCGCGCTGCGCCAGGTGCTCAGCGGCGGCGAGACGCTCGGCCGGGGCCTTGGCGAGACGCTGCGCCGGCTGTTTGCGCCGGCGCACCTCGTCGATATCTACGGACTCACGGAAACCAGCACCTGCGATTTCTTCTTGATGCCGCGGGACGCGGAGCGCTATGCCGGCTGCATCGGCCGGCCCGGCCCGCAGGTGCGCTACCGCATCGTCGGCGATCGCGGCGCGCCGGTCGCCCAGGGCGAGATCGGCGAGCTCGAGATCGCGAGCCCGTTCCTCATGAGCGGCTATCTCGACGAGCCCGCGCTGGAGCCGATCGGCGACGGTTGGCTCGCGACCGGCGACCTCGCGCGCGAGCGGGAGGCGGGAGTGGTCGAGATCGCCGGCCGCAAGAAGGAGCTGATCTATCGCGGCGGCAACAAGGTCGCGCCGCAGGAGATCGAGTTCGCCTGCAGCGCGCATCCCAAGGTCGCGGCCGCGCTGGCGGTGGGGCGCCCCGACGAGCGGCTCGGGGAGCGCATCCATGCGCTGATCGTGCCGCGCGCGCCGGGGCTATCGCCTGGCGAGCTGCGGGCATTTCTGCGAGAGCGGCTCGAGAGGTACAAACAGCCGGACGTGCTCTACTTCGCGGCCGAGTTGCCCGCCGGCCGTACCGGCAAGGCCGACCGGGGACGCTTCCGGGCGATGCTCGAGCAGGGCCAGCTCGCGCCGGTGGAGGAGCCCGCATGAAGGGCTACGAGACGATTCTCGTGCAACGGCAGGGACGCGTCGCCCACCTGCAGCTCAATCGGCCGGAGCGCATCAACGCGCTCGGCAAGACGATGCTGCTCGAGATCCGATCGGCGCTCGATGAGCTCGAGGCGGATGCCGAGGTGCACGCCACCGTGCTCTCGGGCGCGGGGCGCGGCTTCTCCTCGGGCTTCGACCTCAAGGAGCAGATGGCGCGCAAGCCGGAGGGCGCGGCCGTCTGGCGCGAGATCCTCGAGCTCGACTTTTCGACCACCATGCGATTTTGGGATTCGCCGAAGCCCACCATTGCCGCGATCCACGGCCCGTGCATGGCGGGCGCCTTCGAGATGGCGCTCGCCTGCGACATCTCGGTGTGCTCGCGCGACGCAGTGTTCGGCGAACCGGAGCTCAAATTCGGCGCGGGAATCGTCACGCTGCTCCTGCCGTGGATGGTCGGGCCGAAGGCCGCGAAGGACATGCTGCTCACCGGCGAGGACACGGTAAGCGCCGAACGAGCGCTCGCCCTGGGCATCGTCAGCCGCGTCGTGCCGAACGGCGAGCACCTAAGTGCCGCGCTCGCCATCGCGCGGCACATCGCCGTCATCGATCCGGACCTCGTGCGCGACACGAAGAAGGCGCTCAACCGCACCTACGAGATCCAGGGCATGCGCGCGGCGCTCGATGCGGCGCTCGACATCGATCACGCTATCGAGTCGCAGGGCTCGCCCGACAAGCGCGCCTTCATGGACCTCGCGCGCGAGCAGGGGCTGAAGGCGGCGCTCGCCTGGCGCGAGGCACGCTTCAAGCCCTCGCGGTGAATCTTTACCCGCCTGCAACAATGATGGCGCGATGCGGTTGACCGACGAACAGTTCATGCGCCGCGCGCTCGAGCTCGCACGGCGTGCAGCAGCGGAGGGCGAGGTCCCGATCGGCGCCGTGGTGGCGCTCGGCGGCGAGGTGGTGGGCGAGGGCTGGAACCGGCCGATCGCGGCGGTCGATCCGACGGCGCACGCGGAGATCCAGGCGATGCGCGCCGCCGCGAAGAAGCTCGGCAACTACCGCCTTACCGGCGCCGAGCTCTACGTGACGCTCGAGCCCTGCGACATGTGCGTCGGCGCCATGTTCCACGCGCGCATCGCGCGCTGCGTCTACGGCGCGACCGACCCGAAGAAGCAGGTGCTGAAAAACCAGGTAGCGATCCAGGGCGGCGTGCTGGCGCAGGATTGCAGCGCGCTCCTCACCCGCTTCTTCGCCGCACGGCGATGAGAATCGAGATCGACGCGGCGAAGCAGGAGCTGCGGCTTTTGGACGGCAAGCGCGTGCTGAAGCGCTACCCGATATCGACCGCGAAGCGCGGCCTGGGCGAGAAGAACGGCAGCCTGTGCACGCCGCGCGGGCGGCACATCGTGCGCGCCAAGATCGGCGCCGGCCAGCCACCCGGGTCGGTGTTCGTGCGCCGGCGGCCGACCGGCGAGGTCTGGACGCCCGAGCTGCACGCGAAATACCCGGGGCGCGACTGGATCCTGACGCGCATCCTCTGGCTCTCGGGTCGCGAGCCCGGCAAGAACCGCCTCGGCGACGTGGACACGATGCGCCGTTACATCTACATCCACGGCTCTCCGGACACCGCGGAGATGGGCAAGCCGGGCTCGATCGGCTGCATCCGCATGCGGAATAAAGACATCACCGAGCTGTTCGACCTCGTTCCGCCCTATACGGAAGTCCAGATCACGGAAGGCAGGGCTTGACGCACCGCGGCAGGGAATTCGAAATGGTTGCCTGCGCCGCTCGCGCAGGACTAGAGTAAGCGCCGCGATCCAATCCCCGAGGAGTCAAGCATGATCCGTCTGTCCATTAACGGGAAGACGCATAACGTCGACGTCGACCCCAACACGCCGCTGCTCTGGGTGATCCGCGAGCAGGTCGGCCTGACCGGCACCAAATACGGCTGCGGCATCGCGCAGTGCGGCGCCTGCACGGTTCACATCGATGGCGCCGCGGTGCGTTCGTGCTCCTTCCCGGTGAGCGCCGCGGCCGGCAAGCGCGTCACCACGATCGAAGGCCTCGCGCAAGGGAAGAACCTGCACAAGGTGCAGCAGGCCTGGCTCGAGCACGACGTGCCGCAATGCGGCTATTGCCAGTCGGGAATGATCATGGCGGTCGCCGCGCTGCTGAAGGAGAAACCGAAGCCGACGGACGCGGACATCGACGCCGCGATCACCAACATTTGCCGCTGCGGCACGTTCCAGCAGGTGCGCGAAGCGATCCACATCGCGGCCAACGCGACCACCAAAGCCTAGGGAGGACGCCATGCAAATGAATCGTCGCACGTTCATCATCGGCTCCGCCGCGGCTGGCGGCGGCCTGGCCCTCGGCCTGCGTCTTCCGTTCGGTCCCGAAATCGCGCGCGCGCAGGACGGCTCGCCCGAGATCGGCGTCTGGGTCGCGATCGCGCCCGACGACACCGTGAACATCCGCGTGGTGCGCTCGGAGATGGGGCAGGGCACGATTACCGGGCTCGCGCAGCTCGTGGCCGAGGAGCTCGACTGCGATTGGTCGAAAGTGCGCATCGAATATCCGACGCCCGGGGAGAGCGTGAAGCGCAAGCGCGCCTGGGGTGACTTCTCCACCGGCGGCAGCCGCGGCATCCGCGAGTCGCACGAGTACGTGCGCCAGGGCGGCGCCGCGGCGCGCGTGATGCTGGTGCAGGCCGCAGCGAACCAGTGGAAGGTGCCAGCGTCGGAGTGCACGGTTTCGAAGAGCGTGATCACGCATGCGCCGAGCAAGCGGCGCACGACCTACGGCAAGGTGGCGGAGGCTGCCGCGCGACTCCCGGTGCCGAAGGACGTGCCGCTCAAGGATCCCAAGACCTGGAAGATCGCCGGCAAGCCGCTCAAGCGGCTCGACACGCGCGACAAGGTGAACGGCAGGACGGTGTACGGCATCGACCTCAAGATGCCCGGGATGCTCAACGCCGCCATCAAGGCCTGCCCGGTTTTCGGCGGTAGCGTGAAGAGCTTCGACGCTGCACAGGTTTCCAGCATGCCCGGCGTACGCAAGGTGGTGCAGGTCGGCGACGACGCCGTAGCCGTGGTCGCCGATACCTGGTGGCAGGCGAAGACGGCGCTCGACAAGCTGGCGGTCGTCTGGGACGAAGGCCAGAACGCCAAGGTCTCGAGCGCGACGATCGCCGAGGTGCTGAAAGCCGGCCTCGATGCCGACCAGGCGTTCATTGGCAACCAGAACGGCAATGCCAAGGAGGCGCTCGGCGGCGCGGTGAAGAAGGTGGAAGCGGTCTACGCGTATCCCTTCCAGAACCACGCGTGCATGGAGCCGATGAACATCACGGCACGCTACACGCCGGAGAAGTGCGAAGTCTGGGGACCGACCCAGAACGCTGAAGGCGCCTTCGCCGCGGTGCTCGCCGCGTCCGGCCTGCCGGCCGAGAAGATCGACGTGTACAAGACGATGCTCGGCGGCGGCTTCGGCCGGCGCGGCGCGTACCCGAACGATTACGTGACGCAAGCCGTGCTCATCGCGAAGCAGATGCCCGGCACGCCGATCAAGCTGTTGTGGTCACGCGAGGAAGACATGCTGCATGGCCGCTACCACCCGGTGATGCAATGCCGGCTGGTCGGAGGTCTGGATGCGAATGGCAATCTCAGCGCGCTGCATATGCGCCTGTCCGGGCAATCGATCCTGGCGAGCGTGCGTCCGGAGGTCATCCAGGCGCAGAAGGGCCGCGATCCGCTCTCGTTCCAGGGTGTTTTCGAGAGCGGCGAGCATTCCTTCACCTACGACATCCCGAACCTGCTGGTCGACCATGCGATGCGCAACACGCATGTGCCGCCGGGCTTCTGGCGCGGGGTGAACATCAACCAGAACGCGGTGTTCATGGAGTGCTTCATGGACGAGCTCGCGGAAGCGGCAGGGCAGGACGCGCTGCAGTTCCGGCGCAAGCTGCTCGGCAAGAGCCCGCGCGCGCTCGGCGTGCTGAACGCGGTGGCCGAGAAAATCGGCTGGGGCAAGCCCGCGCCGAAAGGCGTGTATCGCGGGCTCGCGCACCTGAAAGCATTCAACAGCTACGTCGCGGGCGCGGCCGAGATCTCGGTCACCGACGGCAGCAAGGTGAAGATCCACCGCATCGTCGGCGCCAGCGACCCCGGCTATGCGGTGAACCCGGCGCAGATCGAGCGCCAGGTCGCGGGCTCGTTCGTCTACGGCCTCTCGGCGCTCTTCTTGCAGGAGTGCACGGTGAAGGACGGCCGCATCGAGCAGACCAACTTCCACGAGTACAACTCGATGCGCATCGCCCAGATGCCGAAGGTCGAGACGATCCTGATGCCCACCGGCGGCACGATCTGGGGTGGCATCGGCGAGCCAACCATCTGCGTGGCGGCGCCGGCGGTGCTGAATGCGTTCTACCGCGCAACCGGTAAGCGCATCCGCAGCGTGCCGCTCAAGAACCACGGGATCGAGCTCGTGTGATCGGCTGGGCGCTCGTGCTGTTGCTGGTGGCCGGCGCACGAGCCGATGGACCATCAACCCCGCTGTCGGGCGCCAAGGG
>DASQIG010000164.1:0-5700 GCA_035631735.1 Burkholderiales bacterium
CCTGGTCGAGCTCAATACCGGCGAGGTGGGCGTGGTGATCGCACAGAACCTCACGCGGCGGCTGCTGCCGCGCGTGATGGTGATCCGCGACGCGCAGGGCAACCCGATGATCCCGCACAAGCTGCTCGACCTCGCGCGCGAACCCAAGGCGAAGCAGGACGAGCCCTACCGCATCCTTGGCACGCTAGAGTACGGCGCGGTGCAGTTCGACGCCGACGAGCTCTTCGCCAGGGCAAAGTAAGCGAATTCCGATCCAGGGTCGCAATTATTCTGAGGGTCAGTGCGCTTGGCCGAGCGCAGAAATAATTGCGACCCTGGATCGGAATTCCGGCGGTTAGTCGGGCTTCTGGTAGATCTCGCCGCCCTTCTTCACGAACTCGACCGCCTTCTGTTTCAGTCCGCTCTCGACGTAGTCGCGCACGTCCTGCGTGATCTTCATCGAGCAGAAGTGCGGGCCGCACATCGAGCAGAAGTGCGCCACCTTGGCCCCGTCCTGCGGCAGCGTCTCGTCGTGGAATTCGCGCGCCGTGTCGGGGTCGAGCCCGAGGTTGAACTGGTCGGCCCAGCGGAACTCGAAGCGCGCCTTCGACAGCGCGTTGTCGCGCAGCTGCGCGCCCGGATGACCTTTCGCCAGATCCGCGGCGTGCGCGGCGATCTTGTACGCCATGATGCCGTCCTTCACGTCCTTCTTGTTCGGCAGCCCGAGGTGTTCCTTGGGCGTCACGTAGCAGAGCATGGCGGTGCCAAACCAGCCGATCATCGCCGCGCCGATCGCGCTCGTGATTTGGTCGTAGCCCGGCGCGATGTCGGTGGTGAGCGGCCCGAGGGTGTAGAACGGCGCCTCGGCGCAGTACTTCAACTGCAGCTCCATGTTCTCCTTGATGAGCTGCATCGGCACATGGCCCGGCCCCTCGATCATCACCTGGCAGTCGTGCTGCCAGGCGATCTGCGTCAGCTCGCCCAGGGTTTTCAGCTCCGCGATCTGCGCTTCATCGTTCGCGTCGTAGATCGAGCCCGGCCGCAGCCCGTCGCCGAGCGAGAACGACACGTCGTACGCGGCCATGATTTCGCAGATCTCCTCGAAGTGCGTATAGAGGAAGCTCTCCCGGTGGTGCGAGAGGCACCACTTCGCCATGATCGAGCCGCCGCGCGAGACGATGCCGGTCATGCGGTTGGCGGTGAGCGGAATGAAGGGCAGGCGCACGCCCGCGTGGATGGTGAAGTAGTCGACGCCCTGCTCGGCCTGCTCGATCAGCGTGTCGCGGAAAATCTCCCAGCTGAGCTCTTCAGCCTTCCCGTTGACCTTCTCCAGCGCCTGGTAGATCGGCACGGTGCCGATCGGCACCGGGCTGTTGCGGATGATCCACTCGCGCGTCTCGTGGATGTGCTTGCCGGTCGAGAGATCCATCACCGTGTCGGCGCCCCAGCGGATCGCCCAGGTCATCTTGTCCACTTCCTCGCCGATCGAGGAGGTGACCGCCGAGTTGCCGATGTTGCAGTTGATCTTCACCAGGAAGTTGCGCCCGATGATCATCGGCTCGGTTTCCGGGTGGTTGATGTTCGCCGGGATGATGGCGCGGCCGCGCGCCACTTCGGCGCGCACCAACTCCGGCGTCACCTCCCGCGGCAACTGCGCGCCGAATGCTTCGCCACGGTGCTGGGCCTCCAAACCCGCGACCAGGCGCTGATTTTCGCGCACGGCGATGAACTCCATCTCCGGCGTGATGATCCCCCGCCGGGCGTAATGCATCTGCGTGACGCACTTGCCGCGCCGCGGCTGGCGTTTAAGATCGAAGCGCAGCTCCGCGAGCTTCGGGTCCGTCAGCCGCTGCCGGCCGTACGCCGAGCTCGGCCCGTCGAGCAGCTGTGTATCGCCGCGTTCCTGGATCCACTTGTCTCTCGACGCGGACAGCCCCTTGCGGATGTCGATGCGCGCATCCGGGTCCGTATAGGGACCGGAGGTGTCGTAGACGACGATCGGCGGATTGCCGCCGGTCTGCGTAATCTCGCGCAGCGGCACGCGCAGCGCACCGACGTAGACCTTGCGCGAATTGGGCAGCGGCTGGATCGCCGCGCCGTCGACCTGGGCGGTGGCGGCGAGAAACTTCGGATTGGCGTTCATGGCGTTTTCCTACGGCGGGATTACCCGCATCAGGTTCGAAGGGTTTGTCTCACCGGCATCCACCCGGACGCAGGACCCCCAACGCAAGAGCGCCGATTATAATCCGCTGCCCCTATGGACCTCGAGCAGGCAAGAACCAACATGGTCGAGCAGCAGATTCGCACCTGGGAGGTGCTCGACCAGGACGTGCTCGACCTGCTCTATGTCGTGCCGCGCGAGGAGTTCGTGCCGCCGCAGTATCGGGCGCTCGCCTTCTCCGACCTGCAGCTCCCCTTGGACGTAGATGCAACGGCAGGCTCCGGCGAGCGGATGTGGGAGCCGAAGCTCGAAGCGCGCGTGCTCCAGGAGCTCGACGTACACAAGAGTGACCGCGTGCTCGAAGTGGGTACTGGCAGCGGCTACTTCACGGCACTGCTCGCGCACCGCGCGGCGCACGTGTCCTCGGTGGAGATCAAGCCGGGGCTGGCCAACTTCGGGCAGCGTAATCTCGCGCGCCACGGGGCGGACAACGTGACGCTCGAGACAGGCGATGCCGCCCGCGGCTGGGAGCGCCATGCGCCCTACCACGTCATCGTGCTCACCGGCTCGACGCCGGTGCTGCCGCGCGCCTGCTATGAGCAGCTCGAAATCGGCGGGCGGCTTTTCGCCGTGGTAGGCGAGCCGCCGGCGATGAGCGCACGCCTGGTCACCTGCACTGCGCCGGGGGCGTTTCACAGCCTCGATCTTTTCGAAACCGTGGTGGCGCCGCTCGTCAATGCCGAGCGGCCGCCGCGCTTTCGCTTCTAGCGGCATGCAGCAGATCACGCCGCCCGAGCTCGCCGCGTGGCTCGCCGACGCGGGCCGCGAGAAGCCCGTGTTGCTCGATGTGCGCGAGCCCTGGGAATACGAGCGCGCGCGCATCGCCGGCGCGCAGCTCGTGCCGATGCGTGAACTGGCGGGCCGTCTCGACGAGCTCGACCAGGCGAAGGACATCGTGGCCATCTGCCACCATGGCGGGCGCAGCCTCCAGGTGGCGGCTTTCCTCGAGAAGAACGGATACAACAAGGTCCATAACCTCGTGGGGGGCGTGGATGGCTGGTCGCGGACCGTCGATCCGGCTGTACCGATTTACTAGCGCTTGCGCCTTGACGGGCGCCTGCGGCTTGGCGGCCGCCGTAGCGGCCTGGCCGGCCGCGGCGGAGGATCTGCTCCAGGTGTTTCGCGACGCGCAACGCTATGACGCGGTGTTCGCGTCCGCGCGCTACACGCTCGAGGCCGGGCGCGAGCGCATCCCGCAGGGGCGCGCGCTGCTCTTGCCTTCCCTCACCCTCTCGGCGAACGCGACCGCGCAGCGCTTCGACGTGATGTCGCACAACACCACCGTGACGCCGAACTTCGGCCGCAGCGTGTCGAACTTCGGCTATGTGCTCACGCTGAGCCAGCCGGTGTTCCGCCCGCAGAATACGGCGCAGTGGCAGCAGGCCGACTACCAGGTGCGCCAGAGCGAAGCGACCTTTGCGCAGGCAAGCCAGGACCTCGCGCTGCGCACCGCGCAGGCCTACTTCGACGTGCTGACAGCGCAGGACACGCTTGCGCTCGTCGGCGCGCAAAAGGCGGCGATTTCCGAGCAGCTTGCCGCCGCCAAGCGCAACTTCGAGGTCGGCACCGCGACCATCACCGATACGCACGAGGCGCAGGCGCGCTACGACCTGATCATTGCGCAGGAGATCGCTGCGCAGAACGACCTCGAGAGCAAGCGCCGCGCGCTGCAGACGGTCGGCGGCAAGGAATACGCGCAGCTCAAGCCGCTGCGCACCGACATCCGGCTGCCGCCGCCGAACCCGGACAACATGCAGAGCTGGGTCGAGCTCGCCGAGAAGCAGGCGTATCCCGTCCTCGCGCAGGAAGCGGCTACGGAGGTGGCGCAGCTCGAGGTGAAGCGCGCGAGCGGCGGACAGTGGCCGACGCTCGATCTCGTCGGCAGCTTCGGCACGACGCGCGACACGGGCTCCATCACGATTCCCGTCGGCCGGGACACCACCACGGGCCAGATCGGCTTGCAGCTCGCGTTTCCGCTCTATCAGGGCGGCACGCTCAGCTCGCGGGAGCGCGAAGCGGCGGCGAACTACCTCAAGGCCCGCGAAGACCTCGAGAACCAGCGCCGGCAGGCGGCGCTCACCACGCGCCAGACCTACCTCGCGGTCATCAACGGCATCGCGCAGGTCGCCGCGCTCCAGCAGGCGCTCGTCTCCTCGCAGAGTGCGCTCGACTCGAACAAGCTCGGCTACGAGGTCGGCGTGCGCATCAACATCGACGTGCTGAACGCGCAGCAGCAGCTCTACCAGACGCTGCGCGACCTGTTGGTCGCGCGCTACAACGCGATCATCAACCACCTGAAGCTCAAGGCCGGCGCCGGCGCCCTGCGCGACGAAGACCTCGAAGAAGTAAACCGCGCCCTACAGCCCTAGCAGGCGCTTGCACACCGCGAGATGCCGCGCCGTCGCGCCGCGATGAGCGGCGCAGAGCGCGCGTCCCGCCTCGCTCATGCGCGCGCGCGCTCGATCATCCGCGAGCAGCTGCGCTGCTCGCTGCATCGCCTCGCGAGCATCGCGCGCTTGCTGAGCGGCGCCGGCGGCGAGCGCTAGGCGCGTGGCCTCCGCGAAGTTGTACATGTGCGGACCGACGATCACCGGCGCGCCGGCAGCGAGCGCCTCAATCAGGTTCTGGCCGCCGAGCGGCGCAAACGAGCCGCCGATCACCGCAACATCGCAGGCGGCGTAGTAGAACGCCATCTCGCCCATGGTGTCGCCGAGATGCACACGATCGTCCGGCGCCGGGAGCGGCGCCTGCGTGCGGCGCGACTGTGCCCAGCGCGCCACTTCATCGAAGCGCCGCGCATGGCGCGGCACCACCACCAGCAGCGCGCGCCCTGGCTGGGCAGCGGCGAGCAGCGGTTCCTCCTCGCCCTCGCGCGTGCTCGCGAGGAGCACCACCGGCCGCGCGACCTGCGCGCGCCAGGCGCGGCCGGCGGCGAGCTGCCCGGGGTCGGGCTCGACGTCGAACTTCAAGTTGCCGGTCACCTCGACCCTGGGCGCACCGAGCTCGCGCAGGCGCGCAGCGTCCTCGGCAGTTTGCGCGCAGACCGCGGCGAGCGTGCCGATCGCCGGCCGGGCGAGCGCACCCCAGCGCCGGTAGCCGCGCGCCGAGCGCGCCGAGAGCCGGGCGTTGGCGAGCACCACTGATACGCCGTGGCGCGAGCACTGGGCGAGGAGATTGGGCCAGAGCTCGGTCTCCATCAGGATGCCGAGCCGCGGCCGGTAATACTCGAGGAAGCGCTGCAGCGCTTCGGGGAGATCGTAGGGCAGGTAGGCGACGAGCACCGACTCACCATAGAGCTGCTTGATGGTCTCGCGGCCCGCGGCGGTGGTACACGTCATGAGGAGGCTGTGGTCGGCAAAGGCACCTGCAAGCGCTCGCACCAGCGGCGCGGCGGCGCGCGCCTCGCCTACCGACACGGCATGGATCCAGATGAGCTTCTCCGGCCGGTCGCCATCGTAGTGGCCGAAACGCTCGGCGACGGCCTGCCGGTAGAGCGGCTC
>DASQIG010000165.1:0-3220 GCA_035631735.1 Burkholderiales bacterium
TTAGCGTATACGCGGCGATCACCACGGCATTAGCGAGCGCGAAGGCGGTAGCGCGGCGGTCGTGCCGGCCTGAGGCAAAGGCGAAGATGCCGGCGCAGATCAGCAGCACACCCAGCGCCTCGTGCAGTGGCAGCACCTCGCCCAGCACCAGCGCGCCGACCAGCGCGACGATCATCGGCCCGCCGCCACGCATCACCGGATAGGTGTAGGAGAGCTCGCCCCAGCGATACGCGCCGGCGAGGAAAATGAAATACAGGATATGGACGAGCGCCGAGCCCGCGACCCATGGCCACGAGGCGCGCGCCGGCGCGGGAAGGAAGAGCGCGGCAGCGAACGCGACCAGCCCCGAGCCCACGGCGATATTGATGGTCTCGAGCTGCTTGTCGCCGCCCGCCTTCACCAGCACGTTCCAGTTGGCGTGCAGCAGCGCCGCTCCCAGCACGGCGAGCGTCACTCCAAGGCTGATTTCCATCCGCTAGAGGATGACGCGCTGGATGAGCGGCATCATGCGCTCGACCGCCGCGCGGCCCTCGACGATCGCCTCGGCGGCGCGGTGGTATTCCATGGTGCCGAAGTCAGGTAGCAGCGGCGTGATCAGCACGTCGGCCGGCTCGCCCGCGAGGCGGCTGCGCGCGACGCGCTGCTCGACGATGTCGAGCGCCGTGTTGAATACCTCGAAGATCGAGGGAATCCGCGGCTCGCCGTCTTTTTTTGGCACGGCGCCGAGCCAGCCGTTGGTTAGCCGCCCGAGCCAGCTCGGTTCCTGCGGCCGCGCCGGCAGCTCGCGCGCGATGTTGCGATACGGACCGAGCTTGCCCCAGCTGAGATCCACGGCGATGACGAGCTCGGCACCGAGCGCGCGGCACATCGACACCGGCACGGGATTGACCAGGCCACCGTCGACCAGCACCGTGTCACCGTGCACCACCGGCGTGAAGAGCCCCGGCATCGCGCAGGACGCGCGCACCACGTCGAGCAGCTTGCCCTGGCGCAGCCAGATCTCACGGCCGGAACTGAGCTCGGTAGCTACTGCGCCAAACGGCGTCGCCAGCTCAGCGATGTCGACATCCCGGAACGTGGTGCGCAACAGGTTGAAGAGCCGCTGCCCGCGGATCAGGCCGCCTTTCCACGTGAGGTCCATGAGCCGCACCACCTTGCTCCACACCAGGCTGGTCACCCAGTCCTCGAGCTGCTGCAGCTGGCCCGAGGCGTAGACGGCGCCCACCAGCGCGCCGATCGACGTGCCGCAGATGAGATCGACCTTGATGCCGCGCTCTTCCAGCGCGCGGATCACGCCGATGTGCGCCCAGCCGCGGGCGCTGCCCGCGCCGAGCGCGAGTCCGATGCGGGGTTTGCGAGTCAAATTGCCCGCGAGTTTACGTTAGAGCGGCCACGGCGTTGCCAGCATGACTAACTGCCGCGCGTTACGTAAGGTCTTCATCAGCGCGTCTGGCATGGAACGTCAACGCTTTCTGTCTCGCAGCGTTGACGTTCCCTCATGGTCCGCGTGCGCGAAGGCGACGACTCCATAGATGTTCCGCTAGAACGGGTTCAAAGCCGGATTCTGATCGTACGCGGACGCAAGGTTTTGCTTGACGCCGACTTGGCCAGCCTGGAAACACGAGTACTCAATCAAGCGGTCAGGCGCAATCAGGAACGCTTTCCCCCAGACTTTATGTTTCGTTTATCGGCCAAGGAGCTCGCCATTTGGAGATCACACTTTGTGATGTCCAATCCAGCGGCCAAGATGGGGATGCGGCGGCCGCCGCTTGCCTTTACCGAGCACGGTGCTCTGATGGCCGCCACTGTTCTGAACTCGTCGCGCGCTATTCAGGCAAGCCTATACGTTGTGCGCGCGTTTGTCCGACTGCGGAACTTTCTCCAGAGTCATCGCGACATTGCTCGTCGACTTGACGAGCACGAGAAGAAGCTAAGCGGGCATGACACAGCGATCGTCGAGCTCATGGACGCTATACGCCGGCTGATGGCGTTGCCTGAGCAGCCGAAGCGACGGCCGATCGGTTTTGTTGGCGACTGACAGCGCAGGCCAATCCGGCCATCAAACCCTTTCGTAGATCGCCGCGATCCCCTGCCCGCCGCCGATGCACATGGTGACGAGCGCATAGCGCTTGTTGGTGCGCTGGAGCTCGTAGAGCGCCTTGACCGTGAGGATGCAGCCGGTGGCGCCGATCGGATGGCCGAGTGCCACCGCGCCGCCATTCGAGTTTACCTTGGCCGGATCGAGGCCGAGGTCCTTGCTCACCGCCATCGCCTGCACGGCGAACGCCTCGTTCGACTCGATGACATCCATGTCAGACGGCTTGAGCCCGGCCTTTTCGAACACGCGCTTCACCGCGGGAATCGGCCCAAGCCCCATGAGCTGCGGGTCCACCCCGGCATGCGCATACGCCACCAGGCGGGCCATGGGCTTCTGGTGCTTCGCCGCCTTGGCGTGCATCAGGACGACGGCTGCGGCCGCATCGTTGATGCCCGACGCGTTCGCCGCCGTGACCGTGCCGTCCTTCTTGAACACGGGCTTGAGCTTCGCCATGTTTTCCATGCTGGCGTCGGCACGCACGTGCTCGTCGGTAGTGAACTGCTCGACGCCTTTCTTGCTCTTCAGCTCGACCGGCACGATCTGCTCGCGGAAATAGCCCTGCTCCCGCGCACGCGTCGCGCGTCGGTGCGACTCCACCGCGAACTGGTCCTGCTGCTCGCGCGTGAAGCCGTACTTCGCGGCGATGTTCTCCGCGGTGACGCCCATGTGGCCGTGCCCGAAAGGGTCGTGCAGCGCCGCGCTCATCGCGTCGATCACCGGCGCGTCGCCCATCCGCTGGCCCCATCGTCCCGAGGGCAGCATGTACGCCGCGCGGCTCATGCTCTCCGCGCCGCCCGCGACCGCGATGGTGCAGTCGCCGAGCATGATGTGCTGCGCGGCGGATACGATCGCCTGCAGGCCCGAGCCGCACAGCCGGTTGACCGTCAGCGCGGGCGTGCCGACCGGGATGCCGGCGTCGACTGCGGCGACGCGCGAGAGATACATGTCGCGCGCTTCGCCGTGGATCACGCTGCCCATCACCACATGGCCGACGCTCGCGGGATCCGCTTTTGCTCGCGCCAGCGCTTCGCGGATGGCGATCGCGCCGAGCCTGGTCGGCGCAATCTCCTTGAACGCGCCGCCATAGTCGCCGATTGCCGTGCGTGCTCCTGCCACCACCAT
>DASQIG010000166.1:0-3032 GCA_035631735.1 Burkholderiales bacterium
TAGACGTCGCAGGTGATGTTGAGCACCGGCTCGTCGGTGAACGGATCCATGCGCGCGCTCGACGAATCGGGCATCAGCAGCATGTCGGACGCCTGGATGCCTTTCCAGCCGGCGATCGATGAGCCATCGAAGGCGTGGCCCGCCTCGAACTTGTCCTTGGTGAAGTACTTCACCGGCACGGTGACGTGCTGCTCCTTGCCGCGGGTGTCGGTGAACCGGAGATCGACGAACTTGACCTCCTTGTCTTTGATGAGCTTCAGGACGTCATCGGGCGTCATCGCCATCGGGGAGTCTCCTCGCTGCGTTGGTGTAGGTGGTGTAAACCCGCGGGGGAGCACTTTCCATGCCAAACGATCCCCGCAGCAGGTTGAATTCTAGCTGGGCCAGCATGCACTGAACGCGGGCGTCAAATCACGGTTTGCACGACGTCGGTGCATCTTGCCTCACCTCTATAATGCAGCAACCAATGGCCGACGTAAAAAAAATCGCCGCCGAGCGCGCCCGGAAGATGGGCCTGCCGTACGCCGGCGCCCTCCTGCCAGCCGAGGCGCGCGAGCTGATGCAGGCGGGGGCGAAGCTGGTCGACGTGCGCACGAAGCCGGAGCTGCTCTACGTCGGCAGTATCCCGGGGGCGGTGGCGATCGAGTGGCAGACCTACCCCGGCAGCCGGCCGAACCCCGAGTTCCTCGCCGAGCTTGCCGCGCTGACCAAGAAGGAGGAGCCGGTCATGTTCATCTGCCGCTCGGGCGCGCGCTCGCACGGCGCGGCCGAAGCCGCAATGCGCGCCGGCTGGCGCGAAACCTACAACGTGCTCGAGGGGTTCGAAGGCGACAAGGACGCCGAGCAGCATCGCAACTCGGTCGGCGGCTGGCGCAAGGCCGGCCTGCCGTGGGTGCAGAGCTAGGCTATTCCCTCCAGTCGACCCAGCCGTAGTACGCCGTCAGCAGCACCAGCAGCCCGAACGCGATGCGGTACCAGGCGAACGGCTTGAAGTCGTGCGTCGCGACGTAGCGGATCAGCCACCGGATCACGACGAACGCGCAGACGAACGCCACGACGAGGCCGAGGCCGAAGATCGGCGCGTCGTGCGCCGAGAGCAACGAGCGGTTCTTGAGCAGGTCATAGCCGCCCGCCGCGATCAGCGTCGGCACCGCGAGGAAAAACGAGAACTCGGTAGCCGCGCGGCGCGACAGGCCGAAAAGCATCCCGCCGATGATCGTCGCGCCCGAGCGCGAGGTGCCCGGAATCAGCGCGAAGCATTGGGCGATGCCGACCTTGAGCGCATCGAGCCAGCTCATCTCGCGCAGGCTATCGACGCGGTAGTCGCGGGGCCGGCGCTCTACCGCCAGGATGATGATGCCGCCGACGATGAAAGCGACCGCGACCGGCACCGCGTGGAAGAGGTAGTGCTTTATGTACTTGGAGAACGCGAGGCCGAGCACCGCCGCCGGGATGAAGGCGACAACCAAGTTGCGGTAGAGCGCGATGTCGACGCGGAAGAAGCGCGCGCGGTATTCCCAGACGACAGCCAGCATGGCGCCGGTCTGGATCACGATGTTGAACACTTTCCAGCGCTCATCCGTTGCGCCGAGCAGATCGGAGGCGAGGATGAGATGGCCGGTGCTCGAGATCGGCAGGAATTCCGTGAGGCCCTCGACGACGCCGAGGATGAGCGCGTTGATGAGATCGGGCATGAAGGATTCTAGCGAGCGGCGAGAAAAGCCTGCACGGCGGGCCAGTAGTCCGACTGGTTGTCCGTCTCGTTGTGGCCGCCCGGCAGCGCCCGCCAGCGCTTCGGCCCGCCCCACGCATCGTAGAGGCGCTTCGCGTGCGCCGTGGGAATCACTTCGTCGTGCGACGCGACGATGCAGAGCAAGGGCGCCGTGATGCGCGGCGCGAGCGCCGCCGAATCGAACCGGTGCTTGAGCAGCAGCTTCACCGGCAGGAACGGATAGTGATGCCGCGCGACCGCCTCGAGGCTGTCGAAAGGCGCGACCAGGACGAGGCCGGCGAGCGGGCGCTCGGCGGCGAGATGCACGGCGACGCCGCTGCCGAGGCTGCGCCCGAATGCAAAAATTTGTGCGCCGGTTTTTAGCCCGTAGTCGTACCAGGCGAGCGCATCGGCGTTGAGCGCGCGCTCGGAGGGCGCGCCGCCGCTCGAGCCGTAGCCGCGGTAGTCGACGAGCAGCCAGCCCGCTTGCAGCTTGCGGCGCGGCAGCTCATCGAGCAGCCACGACACCTCTTCGGCGTTGCCGCCGAAGTACAGCACGAGCGGCGCCTTATCAGCGGCTTTCACGTGCCACGCGTGCACGCGCGTGCCGTCGGCTGCTTGCAAAAATACGTCAGCGACATCGGGATGTCGTGCGGCAATCGCGCGATGCTCTGTATCCGAGAGCGGCCGAGTGAGAAATATCAATTTGTCCTGCATCAGATACGCGGCGAGCGGCACGCCGATGGCGAGCGCCGCGACCCATTTCAGCAGGGCGCCGAGCAGGCTCCAGTCCATGAACCGGCGTAATGTTAAGCGACCATGAGGAAGCGCATTTCAGTCGACGAGCTGCGCCTCGGCATGTACATCTCGGAGCTCGATCGGCCGTGGACCGACACGCCGTTCACGTTCCAGGGCTTCGTGCTCTCCACGCAGCAGCAGCTCGATGCGCTGAAGAAGTACTGCAGCGCGGTGATCATCGACGTCGAGCGCAGCCCGGCGCTCGAGCCGGCGGCGCCGCGCGTCGCGCATCCGGAGCGCGCGCCGGTAGAGCAGGAGATCGGGCCGGCGAAGATCGCCTACACCGGCGGCCGCGAGCTGACGCGCGAGGTGCTGTCGGCGGTGCGCGTCGGGCGCACGCTCGATGCCGTGCAGCTGAAGTCAGCGGTGAGCGCGATGACGCAGAGCGTGCTGCGCAATCCGGACGCGCTGCTGCTCTTCTCGCAGCTGCGCTCGAAGGGCGAATACACCGAGTCGCACGCGCTCGACGTCTCGATCTACATGATCACCTTCGGCCGCTTCCTGCAGCTCGAGCCCGGCCAGA
>DASQIG010000167.1:0-4525 GCA_035631735.1 Burkholderiales bacterium
ACAATCACACACCGAGAAAGTGCCTCGGCTACCAAACTCCGGCCGAGGTCTTCTCAAAAGTGTTGCACTTCAAATGTGAATCCACCTTCCCGCTTACGCGGGAACGACCATTAGCCTTTCGCTCGGCAGTCGAGCAGGATGCGCGGCCTGCGCGGCCGCGACGTCGAGCTGGCCGGTGACGGTGACGTAGAGGTAGCCGCGTCGCGGCTCGATGTCGAAGTGCAGCATCCGTCAGCCGGCGACTTCCCACCAGTTACGGTTGAGATCGGCGAACAGAAACGACGAGCGTCCATCGTGCCTCTCGAGCGCACTGAGCTCGCTCACACCCTTGGCGCCGCGCAACTCACGATGCGCGCTTTCCACCTCGGCAGCTGACGCCAAGGTAAGCGTGAAACGATTCGCCGGGCTCAAGAACTTCTTGCGCCGCGGTATCGGCAGCACCACGATGTACCACGGCGTCGCGGCGTGCTTGATGTACACCGAGAGGCGGCCGCCGCCCGCGAGCTGCAGGCCGAGCACGTCGCGATAGAACGCGGCGCTCGCTTCCTTGTCGTCGCACTCGAGCGTGCCGTGCGTGAGCGCCTGCGGCACATAGCCGCGGCCGGGGAAATCGCGCTCGTCAAGCTCGCGGTTCCAGTGCGGCCGCGCGATCGTGCGGCCTTCGGCCACCGCCTGCGCGTCGTAGTGCTCGATCTCGAGCGTGCTGCCGCCCGGCTCGACGAAGTACACCGAGCGCGCGAAGTGCTGCGAGCGCGGCGGCGAGACGCGGCGCAGCCCGTAGCGCTCCTGGTTGGCCACGAGGTAACGGTGCGCGGCATCGACTTCCTCGGCGCGCGCCACGCGCACGCCGTAATGGTTGTTGTGCGGCTTGTCCGGCGCGCCCGCACCGCCTTCGTGCACGACGAGGCGCCAGTCGGTGTTCGGATGCCGCACCACCGCCTGGCCGTTGGTGCGCTCGACGACCTGCATCGCGAGCAGGTCGGTGAACACCGGCAGCGTTTCGCCGAGCGAGCGGCATTCGTAGTGCCCGTGCGTCAGCCCGAGGGGCTTGAGCATGGCGCGAGCTTACAATGGCCGCCCGATGAAGATCTGCCACTACAACGAGCACGAAGCAGGCGCGGTCGAGGGCGAGCGCGTCTACTCGGTCGGCGCCGCGTTGCTCGCCGCAGGCCATCTGCGCCAGGGCTACACGATGCAGGAAGTGATCGACCGCCTGGCGAACATGCCGGCAGCGATGCAGGTCGCCCGCCAGGCGCTGAAAGGCCGCTCGCTGCCGCTCGCGCAGGCGAAGCTGCGCGCGCCGATCGAGAACCCGCCTTCTCTGTGGGCCGCCGCGGCGAACTACCAGGATCACCAGGCCGAGATGAAAGCGGCGTCGGGCGGCCCGGATCGCTCGGCGTTCACGAAGGACGATCTCATGGCCGAGTTCTTCCTCAAGCCGAGCTCGTCGATCATCGGCCCCGGCGGCACGATCGTGCTGCCGCGCATCGCGCAGCACGTCGATTACGAGTGCGAGCTCTGCGCCGTCATCGGCCGCAAGGCGCGGCACGTGAGCGAAGCGCAGGCGCTCGACTACGTCTTCGGCTACACCCTGTGCTGGGATATCAGTCAGCGCGAGCCCTGGGGCCGCAACCGCCAGAACACGCGCAACATCCGCAAGGGCTTCGACACCTTCACCGCGCTCGGGCCCTGGATCGTGACAAGGGATGAGCTGCCGGAGCCGCAGGACACGCGCATCGACGTGGAGTTGAACGGCCGGCACGTCATGACTGCCCATACGAAGGACATGATTTGCGGCGTGCGCGACCACATCCGGTTCCTCTCCGGTGTGCTCACGTTAGGGCCCGGCGATCTGATCACGACCGGGACGCCGGCCGGCGTCGCGAAGCTCGCGCCCGGAGACCGGCTGAATGGGCGCATCGAGGGGATCGGGGAAATGACGCTCAACGTAAGCGCCGAGGAATGAGGTCTCTTGCCGTACTGCTGCTGGCGGCTCTCGTGCGCGCGGCATCGGCGCAGGAGCTGCCGGTCATCGGCTACCTCGGCGCGGAATCGCCCGAGCGCTTCGCGTCGCGGCTGGAAGCATTCAGGCGCGGCCTCGCCGAGCTGAACTACGCGGAAGGCCGCAACGTCGCGATCGAATATCGATGGGCGAACGGCGATAACTCGCGCCTGCCTGAGCTCGCAGCCGATCTCGTGCGCCGGCAAGTGAGCGTCCTGGTGGCGCCGGGCAGTGCGGCGGCGGCACTCGCCGCGAAGAAGGCCACCCCGACCATTCCCATAATCTTCGGCGTCGGTGTCGATCCGGTAGCGGCTGGCCTGGTGCGTACCATGAACCGGCCGGGCGGCAACGCGACCGGCGTCGCCACCGGCAATACCGAGGTGGCGCCGAGACGGCTGCAGTTGCTGCGCGAGCTCGTGCCGGAGGCGACGAAGTTCGCGCTGCTGGTGAATCCAGCGAACGAGAAGAACGCGGAAGGCACCATCGACAACCTGCAGGTGGCGTCGCATGCCCAGCGCTTGCAGTTGCAGCTGGTGCGCGCGGCCAACGAGCAGGATCTCGCCGTGGCATTCGAGAACCTGGCGCGCCAGCGCGTCGGCGGGCTGATCATCGCCAGCGATACTTTCTTCGTGAACCACAGCAACGAGCTCGCGGCGCTGGCGTTGCGCCATCGCATTCCCGCGATTCACTCGGCGCCGGAGTTCGTCGCGGCGGGCGGGCTCATGAGCTATGCGGGCAGCGTCGAGGAATCGTATCGGCTCGCCGGCGTATACGCCGGGCGCATCCTGAGGGGGGAGAGGCCGGTCGATTTGCCGGTCCTGCAGGTGACCAAGATGCAGCTGTTCGTCAATCTGAAGACCGCGAAAGCCCTCGGCCTGACCGTGCCGCAATCCGTGCTGGCGCGCGCCGATGGCGTGATCGAATGAGGCGTATCGCAGTTCTTCTCGCGGCCCTGGTCGTCGTTTCCGCAGCCGTTGCTCAGCCATTCCCTTCGCGTCCGGTCAAGATCGTCGTGCCCACCACGCCTGGTGGCGCGACCGACGCGCTCTCGCGCTCGATCGGCGCTCGCCTCTCGGAGATCTGGGGCCAGCCGGTGGTGGTGGAGAACAAGCCCGGCGCGACGCAGATCATCGGCGGCGAATACGTGGCGAAGTCGCCGCCCGACGGCTACACGCTGATCGTGTCGGACGCGGCGACGTTCATCATGAACCCGATCCTGCACAGGAACCTGCGATACGACGGCCTGCACGCGTTCACGCCGATCACGCTGCTCGTGCGCTTTCCGTGGGTGATCGCGGTTCACCCATCGGTGCCGGCCACGACGTTCCAGGAGCTCGTCGCCTATGCGCGCGCGCATCCGGGCGCGATTTCGTACGGCTCGTTCGGCACCGGGTCCTCGGGGCACATCAGCGTCGATTACATGAAGCGGCTGCTCGGCATCGACATCGTGCACATTCCCTACAAGGGAGCGGGGCCGGCGGTGACCGATCTGCTCGCCGGGCAGATCCAGATGATGATGGTGACGCCGCTGCTGGTGGAGCCGCATGCGCGCGCCGGGAAGCTGCGCCTCATCGCCGCCGCAACGCCCAATCGCATCCCGCGCCTGCCGGAGCTGCCGACGATCGCCGAGTCCGGCGTGCCGGGCTACGAGGCGGGCACGTGGTTCGCGCTCGCGGGCCCCGCCGGCATGCCGCGCGAAGTGACCTACGCGATCTACGCCGACGTTGCGAAGGTGCTGCACGAGCCGGCGTTCAAGGAGCGCTACATCGACAAGCAGTGGTTCGAGGTAGTGGCGAACCCGCCCGACGAGTTCGCCGCGTTCCTGCAGAAGGACTACGAGCGCTGGGAGAAGCTGATCCGGCTCTCGGGCGTCAGGGCCGAATGAGGCGCAAGATCCGCTGGCTCGCTCGCCCGGAGGCGCAGGATTATCCGGCGGCCCGCTCGTACCTCGGCCTGATTTACGACCCGCAGACTGCGGAGGCGCTGATGCGGAGGCTGCGCGCAGCGCCGGTGGCGAGATTCAAGTCGCGCGACATCTTCCGCGCCTCGCAGCTCCCGCTCCTCGGCCTGAGCAACGAGCATCTGAGGAGCGACCAGAAGAAGATCCGCAAGGGCAAGAAGCTGTCGCCGTTGCTTCTCGTGCGCGACACGGCGAACGGCAAGGTGGTCATCGCCGACGGCTACCATCGCCTCTGCGCGGTTTACACCTTCGACGAGGACGCCGAGATTCCCTGCAAGATCGTGTGAGAAGAGGGAGGATCCATGGAACTGCTGGAGGACTTCGAGGCGCAGTATGCGATCGGACTCGTCGTCGCCGTAGTGCTGGGCGCGCTCATTGGCCTCGAGCGCCAGCTACGCAACCACCCCGCGGGATGCCATACGAATGCGCTCGTCGCGCTTGGTGCCGCAGCCTATGTGATCGTCGGCACGCTGGTTGGCGACCCGACCGGGCCGGCGCGCGTCGCCGGGCAGGTGGTGACCGGCGTCGGCTTCCTCTGCGCGGGCCTCATCTGGCACGAGCGC
>DASQIG010000168.1:0-1653 GCA_035631735.1 Burkholderiales bacterium
GCGGTATCACGCCGCAGTCGGTGGTGCTCGACGCGAAGCCCTCGCTCTGCATCACGCATGCGCCGGGGCACATGCTCGTCACCGACCTCGAGAACGCAGCGCTCGCGCAGGAATAAGCGGCGCGCCGCTCGTGTACGCCGCAGTGGAGGCTGCCATGACCCAGTACTTGCAGCGAACTGTCGTTATCGCCTTCTGCACGCTCGCAGCCGGCTGTGCGTCGATGAGCGAAAACCAGTGCCGCGCGACCAACTGGTACAACCAGGGCGAATCCGACGGCCAGCTCGGCCAGCAGGCGAAGATCGATCAGTACGCGTATCAATGCCGCCAGTTCGGCGTGCAGCCAGCGGAGAACGACTACCTCGCCGGCTGGGCGTACGGCTACAGCGAATTCAACACTCGCGTCTCCGGCAGCAAGATGTAGCGGCTAGCGGCCGGCGTAATCGATGCGGTAGACGACGCCGGCGCGCTCGTCCGAGACCAGCAGCGCGCCGTCGGGCGCGACGATGACGTCAACGGGCCGGCCCCACGCGTCGTCGCCCTGCAGCCAGCCGGTGGCGAAGGGCTCGTAGCTCACCGCGCGGCCGCCCTCGACGCGCACCACGCTCACGCGGTAGCCCGACTTCGGGTTGCGATTCCACGAGCCGTGCTCGGCGATGAAGATCGCGCCGCGATACGCCTCGGGAAATCTGGTGCCGGTATAGAAGCGCATGCCCAGCGCCGCGACATGCGCGCCGAGCTTGCGCGCGGGCGGCGTGAACTCCGAGCAGGAATGCTGATCGCCGTAGCGCGGATCGGGCACCTCCCCGCCGTGGCAATAGGGAAAGCCGAAGCTCATGCCGGCGCGCGGCGCGTGGTCGAGCTCGTCGGGCGGCACGTCGTTGCCCATGTTGTCCGCGCCGTTGTCGGTGAACCACAGCTCCTTCGTGCGCGGGTCCCAGTCGAAGCCGACGCTGTTGCGGATGCCGCGCGCGTAGACCTCGCGCTTGCCGCTGGCGCTGTAGCGGCTGATGGTGCCGTATTCGCCCTGCGGCTCGCACACGTTGCAGGGCGAGCCGATGCCGACATAGAGCAGGCCGTCGGGTCCGAAGCGGATCGGCTTGTAGCCGTGATGCGGATGGTGCGGCAGATCGTCGGAGACGATAGCCGGCCTGGGCGGATCCTGCAGGTGGCTCTCGATCGCGTCGTAGCGCATGATGCGGCCGACCTCGCCGACGTAGAGCGCGCCGTCGTGGAACGCGACGCCGTGCGGCGCGTTCAAGCCGCGCGCGATGACGCGCGCGGCACCGCCGCCCGGCGCGACGGCATAGACGTTTCCCTCGCTGCTGCCGACGAAGAGCGTGCCGCCGCTGCCGAGCGCAAGAGATCGGGCACCTGCCGCGTTCTCGGCGTATATGCTGATGCGAAAGCCGGGCGGGAGCTTGATCTCCTCGAGCCGCGGCGCGGCAACGGCGCTCGCGGCGGCGAGAGTGGTGATGACGGCGGCGAAGCGGAGCATCATTGGTTCCGGTCCGGCCGCCGGTCCTTGAAGCCCTTCTCGAAATGGCCGCGGCCTTCGAGGTCGCCCTGCTCGAAGATCCAGGTGTAGCCCCCCTGCGGATTCGAGAGCACTTCCCAGGCGTTGTCGTCCGCATCCCAGAAGAGGAAGCTGTACGT
>DASQIG010000169.1:0-5113 GCA_035631735.1 Burkholderiales bacterium
TGGACGGCATACGACGGTCGGGTCTACGAGTACCGCAATCCACTCACCGGCGGGCCGATCATGCCAACGATGGGCGCGCAGCTGCAGCTGCTCGCGAAGGGCGAGTCGACGCGCGCGCATCGCCACACCGGTAGCGTGATCTACCAGGTGGCGCAAGGCCGCGGCTGGTCGGAGATCGCTGGTCAGCGATTCGAGTGGGAGGAGAAGGACATCTTCGCGCTGCCCTCATGGGCGCTGCACCGGCATGGCGCGCATGAGGAGACGGTGCTCTTCTCGTTCAACGATATCCCGGCAATGAAGGCGCTCGCGCTCTACCGCGAAGCCGGGGAATGATCAGCGCGGAGCAGAACCAGCTGATGACGCGCGTGGGGCGCGGCACGCCCTGCGGCAAGCTGCTGCGGCGCTACTGGCAGCCGGTTGCGCTCACCGATGAGATGCAAGGCCCGCGTCCGGTCAAGGCGATGCGCATCATGGGCGAGGATCTCGTCCTCTTCCGCGAAGGCGGCCGCTACGGCCTGATCGAGCGCCAGTGCGCGCATCGCGGCGCCGATCTCGCCTATGGGCGCCTCGAAGACGGCGGGCTGCGCTGCTCGTTCCACGGCTGGCTCTACGGCAGCGACGGGCGCTGCCTGCAGACGCCTGCCGAGCCCGAGGGCAGCCGCCTGTGCGAGCACATCCGCCTGCGCGCCTACCCGGTCCTCGAGAAGAGCGGCATCCTCTTCGCCTATCTCGGCGAGGGCGAGGCGCCGGCGTTCCCGCACTTCGACGCCTTCATCGCGCCGCCGGAGTACACCTTCGCCTTCAAGGGCTACTGGGATTGCAACTGGCTGCAGGCGCTCGAGGTCGGCATCGACCCGTCCCATGCGTCGTGGCTGCACAAGTTTTTCGAGGACGAGGATCCGGCGGCGAGCTATGGCCGCCAGTTCCGCGGCACGCCGACGGACGCCGCGATTCCCATCTCGAAAGTGCTGCGCGAATTCGACCGGCCCGAGATTCGCATTGAGCGCACCGACTACGGCATGCGGCTGCAGACGCTGCGCCGGATCAGCGATGCGCAGACGCATATCCGGGTAACCAACGTGCTGTTCCCGCAGGCATTCGTCATCCCGATGAACGCCGAGATGACCATTTCACAATGGCATGTGCCGGTCGACGACACCGGCTGCTACTGGTACTCGATCTTCACGAGCTACGGCGCGCCGGTCGACAAGGAGACGATGCGCAACCAGCGCCTGAAGACCTACCCCGCGCCGGAATACAAGCCCATTTTCGGAAGGAGCAACGGCTGGGGCTACGACGCCGAGCAGCAAAAAAAGCAGACCTTTACCGGCATGGGCTTCGACATCAACATCCACGACCAGTGGGCGTGCGAGTCGCAGGGGCCGATCGCCGATCGCGCGCGCGAAAATCTCGGCACCGCCGACAAGGGGATCGTGCTGTATCGGCGGCTGCTCCTCGACGCCATTCGCAAGAGCGAAGCCGGCGAGCGGCCGCTGATGGTGCTCGATGCGGCCCAGGCGAACGAGCTCACCGGTCCACCGGCGATCGACGGCATCGGACCGACCGGCGCGATGGACGAGTACTGGCGGCGAGCAGACGAGAATCGCCGCCGCCAGGCGCGCTGGTCCCAACGGGCGGCGTGAACATCCTGAAGGAGATCGAAGCGCGCGGCTTGAAAGCCGTGCGGTTCTCGTTCGCCGATCAGCACGGCATCCTGCGCGGCAAGACGCTCGCGGCGGCAGAGGTGCGCGGCGCGCTGGAACGCGGCGTGACCGTGACGAGCACGTTGCTGCTGAAGGACACCTCCCACCGGACGGTGTTTCCGGCATTCACACCCGGCGGCGGCGTGGGAATGCCGGAGCTCGAAGGCGCGGCCGATATCCTGATGATGGCGGACGCAGCCACGTTCCGCGTGCTGCCGTGGGCGCCCGATACCGGCTGGGTGCTCTGCGACCTGCGGCTGCAGGACGGCCGCCCGGTGCCTTACGATTCGCGCGCGCTGCTGCGCAAAGCGCTCGAGAAGCTGGGCGAGCACGAGTTCATCGCCGGGCTGGAAGTCGAGTTCCACGTGTTTCGCATCACCAACGCCAATCTGCGCCCCGGCGACGCCGGCCAGCCGGGCACGCCGCCCGAGGTAGAGCTGCTCACGACCGGCTACCAATACCTGACGGAGCAACGCTACGACCTGATCGATCCGGTCGTGCAAGTGCTGCGCGATGGACTCGAGCAGCTCGGGCTGCCGCTACGCTCGTTCGAGGTCGAGTTCGGTCCGAGCCAGTTCGAGTTCACGCTCGCGCCGCTCGCCGGCCTCGCGGCTGCGGATGCGATGGTGCTGCTGCGCAGCGCGGTGAAGCAGATCGCGCGCCGCCACGGCTATCACGCGACCTTCATGTGCCGGCCGAAGCTGCCGAACGTCATGTCGAGCGGCTGGCACCTGCACCAGTCGCTCGCCAGGGGCGGGCGCAACGCGTTCAGCGCCGAGCGCGAGGACCTGTCCGACCTGGGCAAGCACTACCTGGCAGGATTACTGGCGCACGCGCGCGCCGCGTGCGCCTTCAGCACGCCGACGATCAACGGCTACAAGCGCTACCGGCCCTACACGCTCGCGCCGGATCGCGTGATCTGGGGCAAGGAAAACCGCGGCGCGCTGCTGCGGGTGATCGGCGCGCCGGGCTCGAGCGCGACGCGCATCGAGAACCGCATCGGCGAGCCGGCGGCAAATCCGTACCTCTACTTCGCCTCGCAGATCTGCTCCGGACTGGACGGCATGGCGACGCGCGCCGATCCGCCGGCGGCGGCGGATACGCCGTACGAGGCCAAGGCCGAGTTCCTGCCCCGGACGCTCACCGAAGCGCTGCGAGCGCTGCGCGAGGACAAGGTGCTGCGCGCGGGATTCGGCGAAGCGTTCATCGACTACTACTGCCGCATCAAGGAGGCCGAGATCGCGCGTTACAACTTGGAAGTAAGCGACTGGGAGCATCGCGAATACTTCGACCTCTTTTGAAACGGCCGCGCGCGCTGCTCGCGGAGCGGGCAATAATCGAGGCCTGTTAAGGAGCAGCCATGGAAATGCGCACCCTCGGAGCGAGCGACATCAAGGTCTCGGCGATCGGCCTGGGCCTGATGTCGATGTCCGGGATCTACGGCAACGCGAACGATGAGGAATCGGTCCGCGTCATCCACTACGCGCTCGACAAGGGCATCAACTTCCTCGACTCCGCCGACATGTATGGCTGGGGCCATAACGAGGAGCTGCTGGGACGCGCGCTGCGCGGGCGGCGCGACGGCGTGCTGGTGGCCACCAAGTTCGGGCAGGTCAAGCTGCCCGACGGAAAGCAGGACGTCGACAGCAGCCCGGCGTACGTGATGCGCGCGTGCGACGCGAGCCTGCGGCGGCTCGGCATCGACGTCATCGACCTGTACTACCAGCACCGCGTGGACCCGAAGGTGCCGATCGAGGAAACGGTAGGCGCGTTGAAGCGCCTGGTCGAGGCGGGCAAGGTGCGCTCGATCGGGCTGTCGGAAGCGCGGCCGGGCACCATCCGCCGCGCGCACAAGGTCCATCCGATCGCGGCCGTGCAGAACGAGTATTCGCTCCTCTACCGCGTGGAAGGCGAGGAAACGCTGGAAACGACGCGCGAGCTCGGCATCACGCTCGTCGCCTACGCGCCGCTCGGGCGCAGCATGCTCACCGGCTCCGTGAAGGGCAAGGCGGACCTGCCCGACGGCGACCGGCGCCTCTCCCATCCGCGCTTCCAGGACGAGCACCTCGACAAGAACGTGAAGATCGTCAAGCGCCTCGAGGAGATGGCCGTGGAGAAGAAGTGCACGCCGGCGCAGCTGGTGCTCGCGTGGCTCCTCGCGCAGGGCAGGGACATCGTGCCGATCCCCGGCACGAAGAGGAAGCAGCGCGTCGACGAGAACCTCGACGCGCTCGAGGTGAAGCTCTCGGCCGCCGACTTGAAGCGCATCTCGGATATCGCGCCGCCGGGCGCAGGGGCCGGGCCGCGCTACCCCGCCGATGCGTTGAAGCGCGTCTACCTGTAGCCGCTTGACCTCTTCGGCGGCGGGGCGGTGGCTGCTGCTCGCCACCCTGTGGTCGGTGCAGTACATCTTCATGCGCCTCGCCGTGCCGATCTTCGGCAGCGGCATCGTCGCGGAATCGCGCGCGCTTTTCTCCGCGGCGTTCCTCGTCCCGTGGGTGCTATTCGTCACGCACGATGCGATCGGGCTGCGGGCACACTGGCGCGATCATCTGGCCGTCAGCCTGGTGAACATCGTGCTGCCCTTCGTCTGTTTCGCGTGGGCGGCGACCGCGCTGCCGGCGAGCTATCTCGCGGTGATGAACGGCATGGTGCCGCTCTGGAGCGCGGTGATCGCCGCGCCCGTACTGAAGGATCCGCTCGGCGCGCGGCGCGTCACGGGCTTTGTCCTCGGCATCGCCGGCGTGGGGCTCATCGTGAAGCTCGGCCCGATCGGGCTCACGCCCCGCATCGCGCTCGCTACGGCTGCCGGCATGGCAGGGGCCGCATTCTGGGGCTGGGCCGGCGTCGTCATCCGCCAGCGCACCGGCCGCGTGCCGCCGCTCGGCCTGGCAACGGGCGCGATCATCTTCGCGGCGGCGCTGCTTTCGCCCACCTGGGTCGAGCTGCCGCCGCCGGCCACCTGGACGCTGCCCGCAGCCGCGGCCTTGATCGCGCTCGGTGCCCTATGCAGCGGGCTCGCCTACGTGCCGTTCTTCACGCTGGTGCGCGACATCGGCCCCACGCGCACCCTCACCGTCGGCTTCGCCGTGCCGGTGCTCGGCATGCTGTGGGGATGGCTGTTCCTCGGAGAAACCATCACCGCGAGCATGCTCGCCGGCGCGGCGCTCGTGCTCGCGGCTCTGGTGATGGTGATGAAGCGCTGATCCCGTCCAACTCTAGTGGAACAGATCCTGGGGAACGTGAGCGGCGCCGAAGATATAGTCGCGCGAGCCCTCGAGCTGCTGGCGCAGGCGTGCCAGATCAACGTCGAGCAGCCGCCCCTTCCACTTGCGCACCTTGCCGGCGACGATCACCGTTTCGACGTTGGTGCGCTCCATCAGCGAGACGACGGCCCCGGGGACGTTGTT
>DASQIG010000170.1:0-3143 GCA_035631735.1 Burkholderiales bacterium
TCGTCCAATCTCTCGCGCTTCGACGGCGTGCGCTACGGTCACCGTGCTTCGCAGTACCGCGATCTCATCGACCTGTATTGCCGCACGCGGGCCGAAGGCTTCGGCGCCGAGGTCAAGCGCCGCATCCTGGTTGGAACGTACGTCCTTTCGCACGGCTACTACGACGCCTATTACGTCCAGGCGCAGAAAGTGCGGCGGCTGATCGCGCGCGATTTCGCCCAGGCCTTCGAGCGCTGTGACGTGATCATGGGGCCCACTTCGCCCACCACGGCGTTCCCGATCGGCGCCAAAGCCGACGACCCGGTGCAGATGTACCTCGACGACATCTTTACCGTATCGGCGCCGCTTGCGGGCGTCCCCGCGCTCTCGATCCCCTGCGGCTTCGATGCCGCCGGGCTGCCGGTCGGGCTGCAGCTCACCGGCAATTATTTTTCGGAAGCGCGGCTCCTCGGCGTCGCGCACCGCTACCAGCAGGCGACCGAATGGCATCTGCGCGTGCCGCGCGAGACGCCGCTATGAGGCTCACCACGCTCGCGCTTCTCTTGCCGCTCGCGGCGGCGGCGCAAACCGAGACGCGCGAGCTCGTCGGCCAGCTGGGCAGCCGGCCGGCGCTGCTCGTCCTCAACGCTAGCCGCGCGCCCGACGGCGCCTGGCAGCTCGCCGGCGAATACATCGTGCTGCCGACGCTGCAGCGGCGCTTCGTCGACGGCGAGTCGAGCCCCGAGATCGGCGTCACGACGCTGCGCGAAGGCACCACCGCCATCCTCTTCGGACGCTCGCCGACCGGCGAGCTGCGCGGCACCTGGCGTGGCGGCGTCTTCAAGGGCGCGCGCTACGCGCCGGGCGGCCAGGAGCGCGAGCGCTTCGAGTTCAGCGAGCAGTTCCCGGAGATGGACGCCTACAGCGCCGCCGTGCATTGCGATGCCTCGGAGGCGCAGTACAAATCCACTCTCAGCTACCGCATCGAGGCCGGCAAGCTCCAGTCCTTCGACTGGCACTCCGGCCTGGCGCCGGGCGGGCACCGCTGCAGCATCGCGAACGTGCAGCAGCAGCCCTTGAAGGGCGGCCTGCGGTTCAGCGCCGGCCGCTGCAATGTAACGCTGCGCGAGCTGGGGGAGTACGTGCGCGTCGCGGCGGAAAACTGCACCGAACAATGCGGCTCGCAGGCCTATCTCGAGCCGCTGCTCATCGACAAGCGCGGCCATTGCCGCCTGCTGCGCGGCGAGGCGCGCTGACGGTGAGCTGGGAAGTCGTCGTCGGCATCGAGACGCACGCGCAGCTGCGCACGAAGAGCAAGATCTTCTCCGCCGCCGCCACCGCCTTCGGCGCGCCGCCCAACACCCAGGCCTCGGCGGTCGATATCGCGCTGCCGGGCGTGCTGCCGCTCCTGAACCGCGCCGCGGTCGAGCACGCGATCCGCTTCGGGCTCGCTGTCGGCGCGACGATCAACCGGCGCTCGGTATTTGCCCGCAAGAATTACTTCTACCCGGATCTGCCCAAGGGCTACCAGATCAGCCAGTACGAGCAGCCGATCGTGCAGGGCGGCGCGATCCGCATCGCCGCGGGCGATGGCGAAAAAAGCATCCGCCTCACGCGCGCCCACCTCGAAGAGGACGCCGGCAAGTCGCTACACGAAGACTTCCACGGCATGAGCGGCATCGATCTCAATCGCGCCGGCACGCCACTGCTGGAAATCGTCTCCGAGCCCGAGCTGCGCGGCGCGCAAGAGGCGCTCGCCTATGCCCGCGCACTGCACGCACTGGTGGTCTGGATCGGCATCTGCGACGGGAATATGCAGGAGGGCTCGTTTCGCTGCGATGCCAACGTCTCCGTGCGCCGGCCGGGTGCCGCGCTCGGGACGCGCTGCGAGATCAAGAACCTCAACTCCTTCCGTTTCATGGAGCGCGCGATCGAATACGAAGCCCGGCGCCAGATCGAGCTATTGGAAGACGGCCGCCGCGTCGATCAGGAAACGCGGCTCTACGACGCCGAGCGCGACGAGACGCGCTCGCTCCGCACCAAGGAGGAAGCGCACGACTACCGCTACTTCCCCGATCCGGATTTGCTGCCACTCGTGATCACCGAAGACGAGATCGCGCGCATCCGGGCGACGCTGCCCGAGCTGCCCGAGGCGCGTCGCGGCCGCTTCGCGCACCAATACGGGCTATCGGCCTACGACGCGCGCGTGCTAACCGCGAGCCGCGCTGCGGCCGATTACTACGAGGCGATGGTCAAGGCTGCCGGCGTTGATCCCAAGCTTGCCGCGAACTGGCAGATGGGCGAGCTTGCGGCGGCGCTGAACCGCGAGGAGCGCGATATCGCCGAGAGCCGCATCTCGGCCTCCGATCTCGGCTGGCTCGTGAGCCAGGTCGCCCGGGGCGAGCTCACCGGCAAGATGGCGAAGCGCGCTTTCGAGGTTAGCTGGGAGAGCGGCGTCTCACCGCAGCTCGTCGTGGAGCGCGAGGGCCTGAAGCCGATCAGCGACGCGGGCGCGATCGAGAAGCTGGTCGAGCAAGTGCTTGCGGCGAACGCGCAGCAGGTAGCCGACTATCGCGCCGGCAAGCAGAAGGCGTTCAACTCACTCGTCGGAGAGGTGATGAAGGCAAGCGAGGGCAAGGCGAATCCGGCGCAGGTGAACGAAATCCTGCGCCGCAAGCTCGGGCGCTGATTACTTCGGCCGGCGCGTGAGCTGGATGTAGCGCTTCTTGTCCTGGTCGTACCGCGCGTTGATGACCTCGAGGTCCTTCTTCTTCGCCATCAGCAAGTCTTGTTGCGCCTTGAGGTCGAGATCGACGGCGTTGATGTCGTCGACCAGCTTCGCCGGCGGTTTGGCACCGCCCTTCTTGTCCTGGTAGAACTCGCGTTCCTTGTCGTAGCCGGCGCGGCGCTTCTTGAGCGCATCGATCTTGGCTTCGACGTCCTGCACCGCAGAGCGGTGGTCGGCAAGCGCGCGTGCACGGGCATCCTCGATGTCGCGCTCGCTCGTGTAGGTGGCAAGCAGGGCGCGGTTGCGCCGCGACTCCTCGCGCGTGGCGGCTTCTTCGTCCTTCGCCTTGGCGGCGGCAGCCGCCTTTGCTTCGCGCTCCTTCTCCTCGCCGTCCGGATCGATGCGCCGTACGACCAGTCCCTGCGTGTTGAGCTGC
>DASQIG010000171.1:0-2941 GCA_035631735.1 Burkholderiales bacterium
TACGCCGCGAGCAGGCAGAAGAAGTAGGCGAACGACCAGAGCAGCGCGCGCACCTCCTCGGGCCGCACGGCGACGACCCGCGCTAGCCAGCGCTCGGCCAGCACGTCAGGGGAGCGACAGCGCCTTGCGCATTTCCTCGGCCGTCATCACCCGGCCGGAGACCGAGGAGCCGAGGTCAAATGCCTTGGAGGCGGCGAGCGAGCCGGCCGGCACCGGATCGAAGCCGGCGTCGCGCACCAGCTGCACGCCGACCTTGAGCGCCTGCGGGTCATCCGCCGCGACCGGGATCGCCATGCGCGGCGCGGGGCGGTTCGCTTCGCGCGCCATCGTCTGGTAGCCCCAGGAGTTGAACGCTCGCACCAGCCGCGCGCCGGGCAGCAGCGCTGCAGTGGAAACGGCGGCGCCCTTTTCCTTCGCCCCCACTGCCATCTCGCCGTCGCGCGACGGCACCGGATTGTTCGGATCGATCACCACCTTGCCCTTGAGCTGCGCGCCGACCTGCTGCGCGATCGCCGGCAGCGCGCCATATGGAACTGCGATCAGCACCGCGTCGCCGAACGCGACCGCTTCCTCCACCGTGCCGGTGCGCGCACGGGCGCCGACCGATTCCGCCGCGCGCTTCGCCTGCTCCGGATCGCGATCGGAGAACATGATCTCGTGGCCGGCCTTGGCCCACAGGCCGCCGAAGGTCGAGCCGATGCGGCCGGAGCCGATGACGCCGATCTTCAGCGGCCTGGTTTGCGCGAGCGCCGGAAAGGCGAGCGCAGCCGTGATTGCGAAGAGGAATGCACGCCGCTTCATGGAATCTCCTTTGCTTCAGGCTAGCACAGCTAGAATCGATTCATGGACTCGCGCAGGAGAGCGATCCTCGCCGCCGGCCTGGGCGTGTATGCGAGCCGCGTTCTTCCGCAAGGAACAGTGAAGCTCCCGAAAATCGGCCTCGGTACGTGGCAAACATTCGACGTCGGCAATGATTCCGCCGCCCGCGCGCCGCTGCGCGAGGTGCTGAAGCTGCTGGATGGCAACGTGGTGGACTCATCGCCCATGTACGGCAGCTCGGAGTCGGTGGCCGGCGACCTGATCGCCGAGCTCGGCATGCGCGAGCGGCTGTTCATCGCCACCAAGGTCTGGACCAGCGGCCGCGAGGATGGTATCGCGCAGATGGAAACGTCGTTCAAGCGCCTGCGCGTGAGAGTCATGGACCTCATGCAGGTGCACAACCTGCTCGACGTCGCCACGCACACCAAGACCATGCAGGCGTGGCGCGAGCAGGGCCGCGTTCGCCACCTCGGCATCACCCACTACACCGCCTCGGCGTACGGCGAAGTCGAGCGCTGGCTGAAGACCGGCGCCTACGACTTCGTGCAGATCAACTACTCGCTCGCCGAGCGCGACGCCGAAAAGCGCATCCTGCCGCTCGCCGCCGAGCGCGAGGTGAACGTCATCATCAACCGCCCGTTCGCCGGCAGCTCGCTCTTTCGCCAGACAAAAGGAAAACAGTTGCCGCCATGGGCCGCCGAGCTTGGCATCGCGAGCTGGGCGCAGTATTTCCTGAAGTGGATCATCTCCCACCCGGCCGTCACCTGCGCCATTCCCGGCACCGGCCGGCCCGAGCACATGCGCGACAACCTTGCCGCCGGCCGGGCCCCGTTCCCCGACGCGGCCGCGCGCCAGCGCATGGCCGATTACTTCGACAGCCTTTGAAGTTCTGTACTAAGTACGTAATTCAATTTCGTACTTAGTACGGAATTCAGCGGCGGTCGACGAAGCGCGAGGCCTTGATGTTCGCCTCGAACTCCTTCGCCAGCGTGCCGGTCTCGAGCAGCACCACCTGCGGCGCGAGCTCGAACTTGCTTTTCACCTCTGCCGCAATCTGACGACAGATGGCCGAGCCATCGGCGCCGCGACAGCACTCGATCGAGAGGCGCAGCACGTCATTGCCGCCGTCGTTCAGCGCCTCGGCGCGGAAGTCGCCGATCTCGGGGTGGCGGAACATGAAGTCCTCGAGGTCCTGGTGCCCGAGGTTGATGCCGCGCACCTTGAAGAAGCCGCTCGTGCGATGCGCGTGCTTGAGGCGCGGGAAGACCGAGTACGGGCCCGCGCCGTCATCGGCCTCGCTATAGGTGACGAGGTCGCCCGAGCTCCAGCGCAGGAAGGGGGTGACGTTGTTGCTCGAGAGCGCGGTGACGATCAGCGTGCCGGTCTCGCCTTCCTTCACCGGCTCGAGGCTCTTCGGATCCAGCACCTCGATGTAGTACATGTCCGTCCAGATACGGAAGCCGGCGCCCGGCTTGTCCTCGGCGCCCATCATCCCGGCTTCGGTCATGCCGAACGTGTCGGTGAGCCGCGCGCCCCAACTGCGCTCGAGCTTATCGCGCTTCGCCTGCGACACCGGCTCCGCAGAGGTCATCAGCCGCCGCACGCCTAGTTCCATCCCGCGCGCCTCGGCGAGGTTCGCGAGGTGCAGCGCGTAGCTGGACATGCCGAGCCAGATCGTCGGCTTCAGGCGCTGGATCAGCTCGAGCTGCAGCACCGATGGCGTGGAAGTGCCGGAGCCCGCCCAGTTCACCGTGATACCGCGCGAGGCCGCGCAGCGCGCATACACCTGCCCGACCGGATGGATGCCGAGCGGGAATGAGATGTGCGCACGCTCGCCACGCTCGGCACCGGCGCAATCGAACGTGCGCGCAAACGCCTCCAGGCCGTATTCCATGTCGCGGAAGCTGCGCGGGTAGAAGAGCGGCTGCCCGGTCACGCCGCCCGAGCGCCAGTACTCCTGAATGCCCTCAGCCGCCGCTACGCAAAACTCGCCATAGAACTGCTGGTCGGTGAGCGCGCGCAGGGTGTCCTTGTCGAGGATCGGAATCCGGCGCCACTCCTCCGGGTCGTCGAGGCGCTCCAGGCGCACCTTCTCCAGCCGCGGCCGCCAGAACGGCGAGCG
>DASQIG010000172.1:0-6240 GCA_035631735.1 Burkholderiales bacterium
CATCTTCGCCGTGAGCTCCGGCGTCGTCAGGTGGTTCTTCACGTCGGCGAATCCCACGCGCGCCGGAATGCCGGCTGCGCGCGCGGCGGCCGCGAGCAGCGCCGCCTTCGACACGCACCAGCCGCGGTTCTGCTCGAGGCAAGCCGAGGCACGATAGGTCGCGTCGGCCATGAAGTTCTGGAACGGGTTGTAGCGGACGCTGTCGCGCACCGCGTAGTACAGCGCCACCGCGCGTTCGCGGTCATCAGCGCCTCGGGCATGCTGGCGCGCGAAGCCGATCAGCGTCGGATGCGCGCTGTCGATGAAACGTCCGGGCTGCAGGTATTGGTTCATTTATCGAGTTTCATGAGCTTGCGCACGCCCTGGAAGAGCGCGCTTTGCTCTTCGGCGAGGGCGTCCACGATCGAGAAGTGATGCCGGCCCGGCATCAGGATGTCGCCGGCGAAGGCGCTCTTCCAGCGCCCGCCGAGGAGCGCATTCTGCCGCAGGAACTCGCTCGACTCGTCGGCGCCGACGCTCGTCATCACCGGGGCGCGCGTGGCCGGCGGCAGGAACGCCGGCGAGAGCTTGAGCGCGGCCTCCGGGTCGAGCCGCAGGTCGACGTTCAACCAGTCGACCTCCACCAGCGGCCGCAGGTCGTAGAGGCCGCTGATGGCGAGCCCGCCCTTCCACAGGTCCTTCGGCAGCTCGCGGTCGAACGCCGGCCACTGCGCGCACATCAGCATCGCGGTGAGATGCCCGCCGGCCGAATGCCCGCTGGCATACAGCCGGTCCTGGTCCATGCCGTACTCCTCGGCATGCAGCCACAGCCAGCGGCTCGCGCGCAGCATCTGGCGCACGATCTCCTGCATGGAGACTTTCGGGCACAGGTCGTAGTTCACCACCGCGAGCGAGATGCCGCCCGCGACGAAGGTCGGCGCGAGGAACGAGAAGTCGCGCTTGTCGAGCGAGCGCCAGTAGCCGCCGTGAATGAACATCATGCAGCTGCCGTCGCCCTTCCTCGCCGGGAACAGGTCGAGCGTCTCGCCCGGCGCCTCGCCGTAGCGCAGGTCGAGATGAGAGCTCATCGTGCCGCGCGCGCGCTGCGAGTCCTCCGCCCAGCGTGCGAAGTACTGCGGGTGATCCTGCACCAGCTCCCGGTTGTTGTAGAGCTTCGAAATTACGCTCTTGTCCGGCGCGTTCATCCCCGGTTTTCGCGCCACAGTCCCATCGCCTCCTGCCCCGGCCGGTCCGAAAACGAGAACAGCACCGTCTCGCTTGCCGGCTCGAACTTGACCGGCGTCCAGGACGGCACCACGAACACATCGCGCGGCTCGAACTCGTAGCGCTCGCCGCCGATCGCCACGCGGCCGCCGCCTTCGACGACCGAGTAGATCGTGCCGTCGGTGCTGCGATACGCCTGCGACGGGGAGCGCGGCGGCAACAGCTGGATGAACGCCGCGATGGTCGGCATCGCATGTCCGCCGGTGAGCGGGTTGACGAACTGCATCTTCCAGCCGTGACACGGATCGGGGTCCTGGTCGCGCGAGAGCAACTCGAGCGATTCGCGGCTCCTGCGGTACGGGTAGTTGAAGATCGGCGAGGTCTTGCCGAACGGCGCTGCGGCGCCGAGCGGTGCGAGACCGTTGCCGAAGCGCGCGGTAGCGGCGCCTTCGCTGCGCACCACGGGCTGCACTTCCTCGGGGTAGACCTCGTGGAACTGCGCCGCGAAGAGCTCCACGATGCGGATGTCGAGGCCGTCCATCCACACCACCGGCTCGTTGCCCGGGTTGCCGTGGTCGTGGAACGTCCAGGAAGGCGTGATGATGAAGTCGCCCGGATACATCGTCGTGCGCTCACCGTCGACCGCCGTATAGGCGCCCGAGCCCTCGACGATGAAGCGCAGCGCCGACTGGCTGTGGCGGTGGCTTGGCGCGATTTCCCCCGGCAGGATGAGCTGCAGGCCTGCGTAGAGGCTTTGCGTGATGCACGACTCGCCGCGCATGCCCGGGTTCTCGAGCACCAGCACGCGCCGGATCGCTTCCCTCGCGGTGATCAGCTTTCCCGCCTCCATGATGTAGGGCCGCACCTCGCGGTACTTCCAGAGACAGGGCTTGCATCGCGTCACCGGCTGGTCGGGGATCAGTCCGTGCAGCACCTCCCACAGCGGCGCCGTGTTGTGCCGGTCCATGCGCCGGTAAAGGTCCTGCCGCGCGCTGCTGGTCGTCTGGGGAACGCTGGCCATCGCTAGCTCCTAGTCTACGTTTTCGCTACCGGTTTCATCCACACCACGGGCTTGCCGAGCGTGGTGCCGAGCGCCTTGCCTTCCGGGTCGGCGAGCGCCGCTTCGCGCGCCTTGCGGATCGCGTTCGCCTGCTCGCGGGGATCGGCGGTCGGCGGGTTCTCGATAAGCGCGTCGGCGATGGCGAGGAAGTTGCCCTTGCCCCGCCGGTGCGTCTCGCCGTAGCCCTTGATGAGGCGCGCGCATTCCGCAACCTCGTAGGCGAGGCCCGCGTCGCGCTTCGCCGCCTCGGCGAGGTAGCCAAGCCAGCGCTCGATCAGCTGCTGTTCCTCTGCGTAACGGTAGCTGTGGGGCCTGAGCGGCCGCAACCATGCGAGCGAGCGCACGAGCAGGTAGCCGAAGAGGCCCGACGTCTTGATATGCATCCCGACGTTGTAGGCGTCAAGCTTGCCCCGCCGCTCCGCCCATGCCACGAGGCGGCGGCCAAGCGGCGCCGGCATCACCGACGCAAACTCTTCGACGCCGGGCTTCAGATAGTCGATCACGACGACCGGCTCATCATCCTTCGCCCCCACCTCCCGGCGCACGCGTTCGAAGCGGCTCGCGCGCGTCTTGAGGTCGGCGACGCGGATGATGTCCTCGTAGCTCATCCACGTCGCGAGATGGCGCGCCACGGCAGCCGCCACCTTGGCGTCGCCGCGCCGGAACGGCTCCATGCGCTCGCGGTATAGCGCGGCATAGCGCTCGCCCTGATAGTCGCGCAGCCGTTCGTCGGCGAGCTTCATGATCTCGCCCAGGTCGGTCGCGCGCTTCGGCGCCGGCGGCTGCGCGGGCGGCTTGCGGCTGCCGCGCGCGATATCGTAGCCGGCGGCGAAGCCGCGCAGGCTCGCCTCGGCGCCGCGACCGCCCTTGCGAATCGCGTCCTCGCAGCGCTCGCGCGCGAGCGGCAGCACGCCGCTACCGGCCATTGCGCCGAACAGCACCGCGTTGATGATCGTGCCGCTCTCCTGCGCGAGCTTGCGCATGTCGAAGAGCACCGTGAGCCTGGCGAGCTCGCGCGCCGCGGCAATCACCTTGTCCGCCTCGTAGCGCCCGTCGGCCATCTGCATCTTTTCGACGGTCGCATAAATGCGATGCGTCGAGGCGATCAGCGTGGTGCGCTCCGGGCTCACATAGCCATTCGCCATCGCGCGACCCGCCTCGACCAGCTCGGAGGCCACCATGATGTCGACGTTGCCGGGGCTCGGCGTGAGCGAGAGCACGGGGTCGTGTGCGCCGAGCTCGCTTCTACGCACCGGGTAAATCTCGAGGTAGTAGGTCGTGGCGCCCGTGCGCTGCGCCACGCCCGGTATGGACGTCGCCTGCGCCGGCAGGTCGGCAGCCGTCGCCGCCTCCATCAGCCAGTCGGCCATCACGCCGCCGCCCTCGCCGCCGAGTGCGGCAATGAGGATGGTGATCGGGCGCTCAGGTAACGTCGGGGGCAGGCTCATAGCTTCGCCCATACGCGGTCCCAGGCGCTCGGGTTCTGGATCACCTCGGCACGGTAGAACGACGGACAGAGCACCGCCGCGTGCGCGTTCTCGCCGCACAGCCCGCAGCCGACGCAGCCGTCGATCACGGTAGCCACCGGATCGGTGCGCAATGGATCGGGATTGTCCTTCACCGTAAGCGTCGGGCAGCCGGAGAGCCGGATGCACGAATGGTCACCGGTGCACGTGTCCTCATCGACGCCGTATTTGACTCGCACGTAGCGCTCGCCCTTCTTCAGCTTCTCCGCGACCTGCGGCCGCAACCGGCGCTGCCGCTCGAGCTGGCATTCGCCTTCGGCGACGATCACCTTCAGGCCTTTTTCGTCCGTGGTCATCGCCTCGCGATAGGCCTTCGCCATCTCGCGCACGCGGTAGTTGTTGACCGTGCGCAGCCACTTCACGCCGAGGCCGGCGAGCGCGCGCTCGATGCTGCGGTCGGCGTGCACCGCGCTCGCGCCGAGCGCTTTCCTGCGCGTTTCCTCCGGCGGCGTCGAGAGCAGTTCCTGCGTGCCGGTGGCGGAGGCGTAGCCGTTCTTCATCACGATCAGCACGCCGTCGCCCTTGTTCAACAGGTTCGATGCCACGCCCGAGAGCAAGCCGTTGTGCCAGAAACCGCCGTCGCCCATCACGGCGACCGGCCGGCGCGCCTGCAGCGGCGCGACGCCCGCCGCCGCCGCGAGGCTCATGCCGTAGCCGAGCAGCGTATTGCCCTGCGAGAAGGGCTCGAAGCTCGCGAATGCATGGCAGCCGACGTCCATCGAGACATGCGGCCGGCCGATGTCCTGCGCGACGAGCTTCATCGCCGAGAACACCGGGCGCTCCGGGCAGCCGATGCAAAACGTCGGCGGGCGCGCGGGCAGCCCGCCGAGCAGCTCGGCCGCCTTGCGTTTGGTGCCCGCCACGGCGTCGATCCATTTCGCGCCGCCGGCAACGTCGAGATGCGGCGCGTGCTGCGCGACGAACTTCGCGAGGCCGCGCACCATCGCCTCCGCGGTGTACTCGCCCGCCATGTGCATCACATCCTTGCCGTGGAGCTTCGCCTGAAGCTCGGCACGCCGCAGCAGGGTTGCGATCTCCTGCTCGATGAATTCCGGCTGCCCTTCCTCGAGCACCAGCACGGCCCGCTTGCCCGCGCAGAACTGCGTGATCTCCTCCGGCACGAGCGGATAGACGACGTTGAGCGCGAGGATCGGGATGCGGCTTGCGCCGAATGGATCCGCCAGGGCGAGCGTGCGCAGGGCGAGAATCAGCGTGTTGTAAAGCCCGCCCTGCACGATGATGCCGAGCGCCGCTTCGCTGCCGGGGAAAACTTCGTTCAGCCCCTGCCCGGCGATGAACTTGCGCGCCGCGGGCAGCCGCACGTCCGACTTCAGCTTTTCCTGCCGGAAGGTGGCGGGCGGGTGCGCCAGGCGGTCGTAAACGAACTCGGCCGGCGGCCCCGGCAGCCGCGCGCGCTTGGAGATCGCGGGCGCGCGGTTCGCCTTGGCGTCGAAGCTGCCGCGCACATGGCAGGCGCGGATGCGAAGCTCCATCATCACTGGCGTGTTCGACGCCTCGGAGAGCTCGAAGCCTTTCTCGACGAGCTCGACGATTTTCGGCAGGTTCGGCCGCGGATCGAGCAGCCACATGAGCGATTTGAGCGCGTACGCGTGGCTTCGCTCCTGCGCGACCACGCCACCTTCGCCGTAGTCCTCGCCGAGCACGATGAGCGTTCCACCCATCACGCCCGCGCTCGCGAGATACGAGAGCGCATCGGCGGCGACGTTGGTGCCGACGATCGACTTCCACGTCACCGCGCCGCGCACCGGATAATTGATGGAGGCGCCGAGCATCGCCGCGGCGGAGGCTTCGTTGGTGCAGGCCTCGACGTGCACGCCGAGCTCGTCGAGGTACTCGCGCGCCTGGACCATGACGTCGAGCAGATGTGAGACGGGTGCGCCTTGGTAGCCGCCGACGTAGGACACGCCCGATTGCAGCAGCGCCTTGGTCACGGCGAGGATCCCTTCGCCGTGGAAGGTCGCGCCGGAGCCGAGGCGCAGCGACTCGATCTCTTTAGTGAATTGCCGTTCCACGCAGTCTCGCCACCAGCCGATCCCACCAGCTCGGGTTCTGGATCACCTCTGCGCGGTAGAACGATGGGCAGAGCACCGCCGCATGCGCGTTCTCGCCGCACAGCCCGCATCCCACGCAGCCGTCGATCACCGTCGCCACCGGATCGGTGCGTAGCGGGTCCGGATTGTCCTTGATCGTGAGCGTCGGACAGCCCGACAGGCGGATGCACGAGTGGTCGCCGGTGCAGGTGTCCTCGTCCACGCCGTACTTGACGCGCACGTTGCGCTCGCCCTTCTTCAGCTTCTCAGCCACCACCGGCCGCAGCTTGCGCTGGCGCTCGAGCTGGCATTCGCCCTCGGCGATGATCACCTTGAGGCCCTTGTAGTCGGCGGTCATCGCCTCCTTGAGGGTCTTCGCCACGGCGCCAACGCGGTAGTT
>DASQIG010000173.1:0-3741 GCA_035631735.1 Burkholderiales bacterium
TCCAGCGCCGCGGCGATCCAGTGGCTGGAGGAGGTCTTGCCGTTGGTGCCGGTCACGCCGCACGTCCACAGGGCGTGCGAAGGCTGCCCGTAGAATTCGCCGGCGAGCTCGCTTGCGCGCTGCTTGAGGCCATGGACGGCGCTGTTCGGCACGCGCCAGGCCGGCGACCAGGCGAAGTTGCCCGCCTCCCACAGCACGGCCGAGGCCCCGCGCGCCACCGCGTCACCGATGTATGCGCGGCCATCGGCCTTTTCGCCGGGGTAGGCGAAAAACGCCGTACCGGGGCCGCAACGGCGGCTATCTGCGGTAAGCCGCTCGATCATCGCGCCCTGCGCAGCCAGTCGTTGGAAGAGCTCCATCGTCGCTCACGTACTCTCCCGCGGTTCGTCGCCGGCCGGCAGCTCGAGCGGCTCGAGCGGCGCATCGTGCGGCACGCCGAGCAGGCGCAGCGTGGCCTGCATAACTTCCGCGAACACCGGCGCGGCGACCGCGCCTCCGTAGTACTCGCCGGCCGGCTCGTCGATCATCACGGCGACGATGACGCGCGGCGCCGAAACCGGTGCCAGCCCGACGAAAGAAGCAATGTACTTGTCCGCGGCGTAGCTGCCGTTTTGCTGCTTATGTGCCGTTCCGGTCTTCCCGGCGACGCGCCAGCCAACGATGCGCGCGCGCGGGCCGGTGCCACCCGGCTGCACCGCCGCCTCGAGCATCGCGCGCACCGCGCGCGCCGTCTCGGCGGAGACGAGCCTCTCGCCGTGCGCCACCCGCTCGCTTTTGACCAGCGTGAGCGGCGCCAATTCCCCGTCGCCGGCAAAGATCGTATAAGCGCGCGCGAGCTGGATGAGGCTCACCGAGATGCCGTGGCCGTAGGCCATCGTCGCCTGCTCGATCGGTCGCCAGTTGCGGTAGGGCCGCAGCCGCCCCGCCGCCGCCCCGGGAAAGCCCAGTTGCGGCGCCGTGCCGAATCCGAGGCGATGGTAGAAATCCCACAACGCTTCGCGCGGCATGGCAAGGGCCAGCTTGGCGGCGCCGACGTTGGAGGACTTCTGCAACACCTGCGTCACGCTGAGCGCGGCCGCCGGATGCACATCGCGGATGGTGTAATGAGCAAGCGTCATGCGCCCCGGCGCGGTGGCCACCGTGGTTTGCGGCGTCACCTTTCCGGATTCGAGCGCCAGCGCGATGGTAAAGGGCTTGAGCGTCGAGCCGGGCTCGAAAAGATCGGTGATCACGCGATTGCGCAGCTCGGCGCCGCTCAGCTTCGCACGGTTGTTCGGGTTGAAGGAGGGCACATTGGCGAGGGCGAGAACCTCGCCGGTCTGCACGTCGAGCGCGACCAGGGCGCCCGCCTTGGCGCGGCGGCGCTCCACCGCCGCCTTGAGCGCCGCAAAAGCGACGCTCTGGATCTTGCTGTCGATGGACAGTGTGAAATCGACGCCGTCCTGCGCGGCACGGATCGATTGCACATCCTCCACCACGTGTCCGAGCCGGTCCTTGATCACGCGGCGGCTGCCGCGCCGGCCGCCGAGCGATTCCTCGTAGGCGAGCTCGAGTCCCTCCTGACCGACGTCCGCGACATCGGTAAAGCCAAGCAGGTGCGCCGTCACTTCGCCGGCCGGATAGTAGCGCCGGTATTCGCGCTGCTCGTAGATGCCGGGCAGCCCGAGCTTGGCAATCGCTTCAGCCGTCTCGGGCGCGAGCTGGCGCTTGAGATAAACGAAATCGTGCTCCGTTTCGGCGAGCTTGCGGTCGAGCTCGCGCGTGCTCAGGTCGAGCAGCCGGGCGAGGTTTTTCCGCTGCACCGGCTTCAGTTGCACGTCGGAGGGGATCGCCCAGATCGATTTCACCGGCGTGGATACCGCGAGGGCCTCGCCGTGGCGGTCGGTGATGCGGCCGCGAGTCGCCGGCATTTCGAGCAGGCGCGAGTAGCGGGCATCGCCCTTTTCCTGCAGGAAATCGGTCTTGACAGCCTGCAGGTACACGGCACGCACGCTGAGCGCGCCGAAAGCTGCGATCAAGGTAACAAGCACGATGCGTGCGCGCCACACCGGCAAGCGCACCAGACCCTGCGCCGCGGCGCTGCCCGCCGTCACTGCGCGTTGTCGCGGGCGAGCAGTCGCACCCGCCGCGCATCCGGGACGCGCAGCCCGAGCGTGCCGGCGGCGATTCTTGCCACGCGCGAGTGCTGGCCCCAAGTGCTCGCCTCGAGCTGCAAGCGGCCGTATTCCACGTCGAGCTCGCGCGCGTGTTCATGCTCGCGCTCGAGCGCCGAAAAGAGCTTCCTTGCCTTGTGCTGCGAAGTGACGAGCCCGAGCGCGCAAGCGACGAGAACCGCGAGGAGGAGGAGGTTCAGTTTCGCCACCGCGCGCCGGGCTCGATTCGGTTGTCAGAGGGGTAGGGCCCCGCGGTGCGCTCGGCCACCCGGAGGATGGCGCTGCGCGCCCGCGGGTTTCTTCTTGTCTCCTGCTCGCTCGGGCGGACCGGGCGGCCGACGATGCGCAGCGCGGGCTGCGGCATCTCGGCCTCGCGCAGCGGCAGCCCGCGCGGCACGGCCGGCCGCGCCGCCGCCTGCATGAAGCGCTTGACGATGCGGTCTTCGAGCGAGTGAAAGCTGATCACCGCAAGCCGGCCGCCTTGCTCGAGATGCCGTGCGGCCTGCGGCAGCATCAGCGACACTTCCTCAAGCTCCCGATTGACGTGAATCCGTAGAGCCTGAAAGGTGCGCGTCGCCGGATCCTGGCCCGGCTCGCGTGTGCGGACCGCCTTTGCCACGAGATCGGCCAGTTGCCGGGTGCGAAGGATGGGTTCGCGGCGGCGAGCAGCAACAATCGCCGCTGCAATCTGTTTAGCAAACCGTTCTTCGCCATAGTCGCGGATGACCTCCCTGATTTGTTGTTCTTCTGCCCGCGTGAGCCACGCGCCGGCAGGCTCACCGGCTTGCGGATCCATGCGCATGTCGAGCGGGCCGTCGTGGCGAAAGGAAAATCCGCGGCCGGGATCTTCGAGCTGCGGCGAGGAGACCCCGAGGTCGAAAAGCATGCCGCGCGCCTTGCGCTCGCGAAGCACGTCGGCAAGTGCCGAGAACGGCGCGCGCACGAAGCTGAAGCGCGGGTCGCGGATCGTGCGCGCTGCGGTTTCGGCCGCCGGATCGCGGTCGAGCGCAATCAGCCGCCCGGCCGGCCCGAGGCGCTCGAGGATCGCGTGGCTGTGTCCACCGCGCCCGAAGGTGCCGTCCAAGTAGACGCCATCGGCGCGGATAGCGAGCGCTTCCATTACTTCGCTGAGGAGCACCGGCTGGTGCATCGGCGGCGCTCACAGCGAGAAATCTTCCATGCCTGCAGGTGGCGCGCCGGTCGTCGCGAGCGCCCGGTCAAGCTTCGCCGACCAGATACCGGCATCCCACAATTCGAAGTAATGGCCTTGGCCGACCATCATCGCGTCGCGCTCCAGCTTCGCGTGCATGCGCAGCGCTGGCGGCAGCAGGATGCGGCCCGAATTATCCGGCGACACGTGCTCCTCAAAGCCGAGGAGCAGGCGCTTCCACCAGCTTGCGGTGGGATCGAAGCTCGGGAACGTCGCGACTTTCGCGCGCACCGGCTCCCAATCAGCTTCCGGATAAATGAGTACGCAGCCATCCGGATGCGCCGTGAGCACCAGCGACTTGCCGGACTGCAGCAGCGCTGCACGGTGGCGCGTCGGGATAGCGACGCGTCCCTTGGCGTCAAGCGTGATGACCGCCGC